>JAHFDQ010000020.1 GCA_023248915.1 Archangiaceae bacterium
CAGGCGCTGGCGACCGCCGATTGGCAGGAGACGACGCTGACCCGGGCGAGAATCTGGTGGACCAAGGTCGGGACCTCGCTCGGCGCCGCTTTGCTCTCGGCGCTGGTCCTTCCTGCGGTGTTGGTCTCGCTCGCCCCGGGCTGGGGCGAGGTATTCCGGGACCTGGCGGGTGGTCCCCAGGTCGTTGGACCTTCGGCTGCCGAGTTCGTGCTGGAGTGGGTGGGGGTGTCGCTCGCGGCCTGGGCGCTGGGCGTCTTCTCTTCGGCCCTGGCTCAGCGGCACCTCGCCGCGTCGCTCAGCCTCGCGGTGGGCATGACGGCCACCGCCTTCCCGGTGGCGCTCTTCGCCACGGGCGCGGGCGCAGCCGCGAGCGGCCTCCTGCCGGCCGGGTGTGCGTCGTCGCTGGCGTGGCAGCGCGCGATCGACCTCGCGGCGGGGGTGCTGGGGGTGGTCCAGTTCCTGCCAATCGTGGTCGCGGCGCCCTGGGGCGCCTGGGCGGTGTGGCGGCACGGTCGCACCCTCCGGCGCGTGGCCGCGCCTCTGGTGGCGGCGGTCGCGCTGGTGGCCGGGCTCGCCGTCGGTCGGGCGCAGCTCGAGCGGGTCAGCCACGCGGGGGTCTGCGCCTCGCCGGCCGCTTCGGACCGGTCGGTCCGCAACCTGCAGTTCATTGGCGTGAGCAGCTCGGGGCGTCCGGGATTGCGACCGGAGCCGACTGGGCCAACGCGTTCACCTCGCCTCCGAGCACGCTGGTCCGAGGCTCGCGTCGAGGTTGGCGTGAAGGAGCAGCGCAGGCGCTGGTGACGGAAGGATGGCTGGACTGCCTTCCGGGTGTGCGCTCGAGGCGCATTCCCTGGTCAATCGTCTCGACGCTCTGCCTTGAGGCCGGGCCAGTGCTCGCCGATAGACCGGCGGCACGAACGGGGCGACCGGCATCGCGGGCAAGTCGAATGTGTCCGAAGCGTTTGGAACCAGTCCGCGTTCCTGCGCGCTCACCGTGCCGGCGGTCCGGGTGTGTTGCCTGCAGGAGTGAGGGGCGCGCCGCCGCGTCGACGGAGCGCCCAGAGCAGCGCCAGCCCCAAACCCAGCGCCGCGTTCGAGCCTGTCGAGCAGCCGCACGGCGCCGCGCGGTACACCCGCGCGGGCCCTTCCACGTCGGCGTGGCCACCGTCCGGTGGCGCGGCTCGAAACACCGCCGCAGCCATCATCCAGGCCTGCCCGTCGGAGGTCGCCGTGGCCTGGTACTCGCCCGCGTCCCCCAGGCCCCGGTCCTCCATCAGGTCCCCGGCTAGAAGCAGTCTCGGGTTGAAGCCGACGCCGGCGTCCAGGACGCTGTTCTCGCCCTGCGCCAGCGCGACCATCAGGCCGCCGGGGGCATACGACTTCACGGGACCGCTCGACATCGCGACCCCGGCGCCCGCGGAAGCGAAGCCGCCGTCGAGCGGTTCGGTCGGGTCAAGTCCCGCGTACTCCAGTACGAACATCGACGTCTTCCCTGCGCAGTTGCCGGTGATCTCCAGCGGCGCGCCGGGAGAGCTGCGGACGGTGGCGTAGAAGAGCGACAGGAAGGCTTTTCCAGTCCCGGAGTCCGGAGTCGACTGGGCAGCCATGCGGAAGTCGATGTCCTTCATGTTGCTGGCGACTGTGCAACCAAGTTGCTCGCTGACGAAGCCCACGACGAGAGTGTCTTCGCTCCGGCTGGCCCTATGCAGTGGGACGGTGATGGGGCTGACAAAGGTACGCGCGGCGTTCGCCTGGACCAAGCGAATGGAGCCGACGATGGGCGTGTCCGAAGGTGCCTCTTCCGTTCCGGGGACGCCACCGTCGGCCGCGGCCGCGAACGCGGCAGCTTGGAGTATCCAGCCCGACGACGTGGTCGTGGCGGTCACCTGGAAGGCGCCGCCGTCGCGGGCGGTCTGGTCCTCGACCAAAGAGCCGGCGAGCCGCGCCCGCTCGGTGAAGCCGGTTCCGACCTCGGGCTTCCCGCCAGCCGTCCGGGCCCACCCGATGAGCAGGGTGTCCGGGCCCAAGCTCAACGCGTCTGTCGCCATGTAGAAAGTCGTACCGCTGCTTCCTGTCGCTGGCGTGACAGGGCCTGTGAGCCCCGAGTACTCGAGCACGAACAGTTGGGTGCTGCCGGTTACGATGGCGCCAGCGCATTGGAGTTCCACTTGGACGGCGTCCTGCCCCGCGTTGACGGGGCCGACGAAGAACAGCCCGCTGCCCGCGTCTTGGAGCCCCGAATCCGAAGCGCCCTGTGTCATCACCGCCAGGCTGTAGGAGAGGTTCCGGGTTTTTTCTGAGACCTCGCAATCGTCGCGATTGAAACCCCAGCTGGCGGCGGCCACGATTGTGCTTCCCGGGGTGCTGGGCTTGGCCAGCGGAACGACGAGAGATGCTCCCTCGCTGGCCGCGGCGTTCCACTGCACCAATCGCGGCTCGGCCCACGCCACGGAGCCCGGTTCCCAGGCCAGGCCGAAGGCGATCCCGGCCCACAGACAAAGGCGCGGGCAGGCAATCCTCGACCCTCCAACGCTGGTCACGTTCGCCACGAAGTCGCATCTTGGCACGGGCGCCGCGCGCGAATCGCCAAAAGCAGTCCGACGCGGGCGCCCCGTCCACCGTAACGAACTTCGGTCGCGGCGCGTCTGAAGTGTCGGGGGTTCAGAGGTTGGGGAGTGGCGAGGGGAACACGCGCCCGCGGCCGCCGTTTGAACCTGCGTGGCGCTGGTGACGCCAGGATGGCTCGACTGGCTTCCGGGCGTGCGCTTGCGGTGCCTTCCCCGGGCTATCGGCTCAATGCTCTGGCTTCTCGCCCGGGAAGCTGGTGATGGCGTTTCATACGACGAGGTTGCCGGTCCCCGATTCCGGTGCGGCTCGGGCTCAGGGACGCGTCGGCGCCGGTCGCGGGCCGTGCGTCAACGAGCGAGGGCCTCCGGCTCGGCGCATCGACTCGAGCACCGTGGCCAGCCCCAGAATCAGGCAGGTGACCTGCAGCCAATGGGCCGAGCGGAGCAGCACCATCTGGACGACCAGCCACACCACCAGGGCCGAGCCTCCGAAGAACGAGGCGAGCGGGGCGTTGGGGTCTCGTCTCAGGTGAAGCACGCCGGCGGCGGTGTTTCCGAGGCCCACGACGAAGAAGAGCAGCAGGCCGGGCACCCGGAAATCGTCGAAGGGCGAGTACTGCAAGAGCCAGAGCGGCAGCTTCAGCCACGCGCCGTCGGGCCGGAGCGCGAGGGCCGCGCCACCCACGAGGGCGGTGAGGCCGACGACCAGCGAGAGCGCGACGGCGACGGACGAGACGGGATGCTCGGGCGGTGCCGCGGGCACGCTCTGCAGCCGGGCCCGGACCGGCTTGGCGGCCAGCCGTTGGCCGACTTCCCGCGCCCATGCGTCAATCTGCCCGAGGTCGCGCCAGTCGCCGGCCCGCGTCTGCGCCATCTTCGAGGCGATGAACCCCTTGGCGTCGGGAGCGAGCCGCCCGCCGAAGGTGATGTGGCCCTGCGCGCCGACGAGCGCCATCAGCTTCTGAACGCCCGCCACGGGGGCGATTTCGGACTTCGCCGAGTCGTCCAACGGGCCGCTCGAGAAGAACCAGGTGTCCCGCTGGCGAAGCACCTCGGCGCTGCGCCGGACGAAGCGCCGGGCGTGGCGGTGCCAGCGGAAGGCGTAGAGCGCGCCTCCGACGATGACGGCGTCGTAGGCTTCGGCGTTCCGGACCTCGTTGGCCGCCACCACGCGGGTCTCGAGACCGAGGCCCCGGAGGGTGTCGCCAATCCGCCCCGCAATCTCGGCGGTGCTGCGGCGCTTCGAACCGTACGCGACCAGGACTTTCATGAGCCGCGGCTCGCTGCAAGGCGCCAGCCAGGCGCCGGGCCCGGGCTGCGAAACGTGCGAGCGCAATGATTGCGCGGCGAGGCCCCTGGCGCGTCGCTCGTGCGCGAGTGGACTCTCGAACGAGCCGGACCGGCTAACATCCCCCTCCCATGCGGACTCGAAGCCTCAGCGCGGCAGCGAGCCTGGCGATTGCCGCCGCTACTCCGGCCTTCGCGGGCAATGCGCTGGTGCCCGGCGCGGCCTCGCTTGACCCGCCCACGGTGGTGTCGCTCGGCGTGCAGCTCCTGGTTTCGGGCGACGACAACCTGGACGCCGTGGTGACGGTGCGCTACCGCTCGGTGGGCGCCGCCGCGTGGCGCCAGGGGCTGCCGCTCTTCCGGGTTCACCCCGAGGTCGTCACCGGCCTGTCGGTGCCCGCAGAGTTCGCCGGCAGCCTCTTCGAGCTCTGGCCCGACACCGACTACGAGCTCGAATTGCAAGCCACCGACGCGGACGGGCCGGTGGACCAGGTGATTGCCCTCACCGGCCACACCCGCCCGGTCCCCGCCGACCCGGCCAGCCCGGTGGTGCGCAACGTCTCGACGGTGGCGGCGCTGAACGCCGCGCTGTCCGCGGCCGCCCCGGGTGACGTCATCACCCTGGCGAACGGCACCTACGCCGGCAGCTTCGCCCTGAACGCCAGCGGCACCGCGGACAACCCCATCGTGGTGCGCGGAGCGAGCCGCGACGGCGTCGTCCTCGACGGCCAGGGGTGTTCCTGCAACGTGCTCGAGGTCTACGGCAGCTACGTCCACGTCGAACGGCTCACCCTCAAGGCGGCCTCGCGCGCGCTCCGCTTCCAGACTGCCGGCGCGGTAGGCAACGTCGTTCGGCGCGTTCACGTCACGGACACGACCCTGGGCTTCGGTTCGAAGCCCGACCAGAAGGACTTCTACCTCTGCGACAACGAGCTCGAGGGCCGGCTGACCTGGCCGTCCGTCTACGCGGACGACTCGGGCGCCCACGCCAACGACGACGGCATTCACGTCGAGGGCACCGGCCACGTCGTCTGCCACAACACGCTGAAGGGCTTCGGCGACGCGATGAAGACCGAGCAGGACGGCGCGCGCGGCCTCGACTTCTACGGCAACGAGGTGCTCTCGGCCTACGACAACGGCTTGGAGCTCGACGGCAGCGCCGGAAACACCCGCATGTTCCGCAACCGCTTCACCAACACCTACGCGACGCTGTCTTTCCAGCCCATCTTCGGCGGGCCGGTCTACGCGTTCCGGAACGTGGTGGTCAACGTCGCCAACGAACAGCTGAAGGTCCACGCGCTGGGCTACACGCCCCCGTGGGAAACGTCGGGGATTCTCGCCTTCCACAACACCTTCGTCAGCCCCACGCTCGCGCTGAATCTCCAGACTTCGGACACCTGCCACTACCTCGACTTCGAGAACAACCTGTTCATCGGCCCGGCGAGCCCCGCCGGCGGCCGCAACGTGGACTGGACGGGTCCCATCGACCACGGGACGTTCGACTACAACGGCTGGTTTCCAGACGCCGCGTTCCGCTTCGACTGGGTCGGGCAGGGGCTGACCTCGTACGCCAACCTGGCGGCGCTGAAGGCCGCGGGCATCGAGGTGCACGGAACGGCGCTGGCGGGCTCGGTGTTCGCCAGCGGCCTGGTGGCGCCGGCGAGCTACACGGTGACACTGCCGGCCGCCGACGCGACGCTCGCCGCCGCCTCGCCGGCGCTCGACAAGGGCCGCCTGTTGCCGGGGCTGAATGACGGCTACACCGGCTCGGCGCCGGACTTGGGCGCGCTCGAGTTGGGCTGTCCGCTGCCCGTCTATGGCGTTCGTGCCGAGGGCGTGGACGAGACGAACGAGCCCGTGGGGTGCGACGGGCCTGCCTCGACGACCGATGGGGGCGCGGGCGGCGGGGGCGGGGGCGGCGGCGGAGGAGGAGGAGGAGGAGGGAGTGGCGGTGGAGGAGGAGGCGCCGGCGCGGATGGCGGCGCGGGCGAAGGCCCCGATGCAGGGCCGTCCGAGGGGAAAACTCCGGCCGCCATCGGCAGTTGCGGGTGTCGGGGAGGTGCCACGGGGCCAGGCTCTGTCCTGCTCCTGGCTGCGCTGGTCCTCCTCGCGCGCTCGCCGGCTCGGTTCCGCAAATTGTCCGCGAGGCGTGCCCCGATTCGATAAAAGGTCCGGGTGACCTTCGCTGCGCCCGCGCTGCTGTGCCTGGCCCTGACGACCGCGGCCGAACCCATCAAGCTCGCCAGCCCGGGGCTCGCGGGCCTCAACCTGGCGCCGGAAGCGCTGAGCTTCTACTCCGAGCACCTGGCGCAGCAGGTGCGCTTCGCCGGCCCGAAAGTTCTAACCGCGGGCGACATCGGAGCCGTCCTCGGCATCGAACGCCAGAAGCAACTCATGGGCTGCTCGGACAACGGCACCGCCTGCACCGTCGAACTCGCCAACGCGCTCGGAGTCGACGGCGTCATCGTCGGCCACCTGGCCAAGCTCGGTTCGACCTACCAGCTCGACGTCCACGTGCTGGCTGCCAAAGATGGCGAGGCGCTGGCGGCGCGGTCGGCCAAGGCGGCGTCCGAAGAGGCGCTGGTGGCCGAGATGGACCGGCTGGCTCCCGACCTGGTCGACGAGGTCTACCGGCGCCTCGGGCGCGAGCCTCCGCCGAGGGTGGCGGCGGCGAACCCCGAGCCCGCGCCGAAGGTGCAGCCGGTTGCGCCCGCGAATTCGGCTCAGGCAGCACCGCCGAGCGACGCCCCGGTGGCCGGCAATGCCAGGACCGGTGCGGACGGCTCGAGCACGGCGCGGGTCGACGTCGGTCCGACGGACGCGACCTACCCACGGGCCCCCGCCGGACGTCGGGGGCCTCACCCGGCGTGGATTCCAGCCGTGGGGGGCCTGGTCATTTCCGTGGTCGGGTTCGTCGTGCTCGGAGTCGGCGTCTCGCAAATCAACGAGGTGAGGGACTCCGACAGGTTTTCCGGCCAGTCGATCGAGTTCGAACGGCAGCGAATCTCGGACGGCGCGGTGGTCAACGACGTCGGCGCGTGGATGATAGCCGCGGGGGTCGCCGCCGGGACTGGCGCGATCATTTGGCGCATCGCCGGGAGGGGCGAACCCCGGCCGGTCGAGGCGGCCGTGACGGCCGGGCCATCCGGTGTCTCGGTGTCGGTGGGAGGGGCTCTGCCGTGACCCCAAGGCTGGTCGGGCTCGTCGCGCTCGTCTTCGCGGCCCTTGGCTGCACGACCGAAACGGAACGCCGCGAGGCAATGAACGGGTACTGCATTCGCAACCTCGGCGTCCTCAAGTGCGACGCCAACAACAACTGTCCCTGCACGGAGAACGAGCTGGGCATCGCCTACGCTTGCGATGACGCCGGCACCTGCCAACTCCGCGACGGCAACGTCGACGGCGGCGTGTGCATCTACGGCTCGAGCGGGTTGACGAAGTCGGCCGACTCGGCCTGCGGTTGCGACGCCGACTGCGAGAGCGGCAACTGCAATCTGGGCACCCACCTCTGCCGTTGACGCCAGGCCGTGACGGGGCGTGCGCAGGTGGTGTCTAATCGGCGGGTGAGGCGCGCCACCGTGCTGCTCGGGCTCTTGGTGGTCGGGTGTCCCCGCCCCGGGCCGTCCAGCCCCGCGCCGTGCCCCGACGGCATGCGCCGCGCCGAAGACCCGGCCTACTGCGAGCCCATGCCGCCGACCTGCGCGGAAGGAACCGTCGAGCTCGTCCCCGGCGATGGCTGCACCCCCTTGGGCTGGACGGACTGCCCGGCCGGCTTCGGCCCCGACCCGTCCGGCTGGGGCTGCGCAGACGTCCTCCCCGACGCGGGCTGCGGCCCCGGCACCATGCCGGTGCTCGGCCAGACGGCCTGCGCTCCGGTGGGGTGGACCGAGTGCGGGCCGGGCTTTCAGCCCGATTCGTCGGGCTGGGGCTGCGCGCCCGTGCTGCCAGTGGCCGCCTGCGCCGGGGCGACGTATGAGGTGCTCGGGCAGACCGCCTGCCAGCCGCTCGGCGACTGCGCCGCCGCGTTTCCGCCGGCGGCGGCCACCCTCTTCGTGGACGACAGCTACTCGGCCGGTCAACTCGACTCGACGCACTTCTCGTCCATCGGCGCTGCCCTCTCGGCGGCTCCCGCGGGCGCCACAGTGGCCGTGGAGGCGGGCGCCTACTCGGGCGGGCTCGTCTTACCGCGCGCAGTGAAGCTGGTGGGGCGCTGCGCCGAGCAGGTGACGCTGACCGGCACGGCGGCGGGAGTCGGGCTCGACGCCAGCGGAGTCTCGGGAGTCGAAGTCGACGGGCTGACCGTCACCGGCTTCGACCTCGGCGCCTACGTGGACGGCGCCGGTTCGCTCGAGCTTCGCCATTGCCGGTTCGACGGGAACGTGCGGTCGGCCGTCCAGGCGCTCGGGGCGGGGACGCTGGCGAAAGTGTCCGCTTCGGTGCTGCGAGGAACGCTCCCCGACGCCCTGGGCCGGTTCGGCGAGGCGGTATCCGCCGCCGGCGGCGCGCGAGTCGAGGTCTCGGGGTCGGCGCTGGTCGGCAACTCCGAGATGGCAGTCCTCCTCACCGGGACCGGCACCGTGGGCCAACTGACCGGCCTCTTGGTGGCGGGCACGAAGCCGCGCGCCAGCGGGAAGTACGGGTGGGGCGTCGCGGCGCAGAGCGGCGCCGAGGCCCACCTGGAGGCCTGCGCCGTGCTGGACAACCGCGTGGCGGGGCTGCTCGCGAGCGTCGATGGCCATGTCTGGCTGTCGCACAGCCTGGTGGCTGGGACGAAGGCCGGGCTGGACAACGGCGGCTTGACGGCGTCGGCCAACCTGGCGGTCGAGCCGGGTGGCGCGCTCGAGGTTTCGCAGAGCGGCGTGTTGGGAGCGGTGACGCAGGTGTTCGCCAAGTCGAGCGCGGGGGCGACCGCGCGGCTGACGCTCACCGACGCGCTCGTCCGGGCCGGGGACGTCGACCCGACGTCCGAGGCAGTGCACGTCGAATCGGGCAGCACGATCGAGGCAACGCGGACAGCCGTGGTCGCGGCCCGGGGGGTCGGGCTGTTCCTCTGGGGCTCGTCCACGGCGACGCTGGTGGACGTGCTGATTCAGGGGACGGTGGCGGCGCCGTCCCAGCCGAACGGCCGGGGGTTGAGCATCAGCGGTTCGACCCTCAGCGCGTCGCGCGTCGCGCTGCTCGACAACGCCAACGTCGCCGCCTACGTCAGCGGTGGCGGGAGCGCTACCTTCGAGCGCTGCCTCTTCGGGCTGACGCGCCCGGGGCCGACCGTGGGCGGCGACATGCTCGGAGCCGGGCTGGTCGTGGACGCTCAGGCCCAGGCCGACGTGAAGGACAGCGTCGTCGCCGACAACTCGGGCGTGGGGGTGGATGCCGACGGCGCCGGTTCGTCGGTTCGGCTGCGAGGCACCCTGGTGCGGGGCACGCGCCTCGGCCCTTCGGGCAACGGCCAGGGCGTGGTGGCGCAGTACGGGGCCCTGGTGCTGCTGGACGGTGTGGGGCTGGTCGGCAACCGCGCGGCGGGGCTCCAGGCGACCGACAGCGGCAGCCTGGTGAAGGCGACCCGGACGCTGGTGCGAGGCACCCTGCCGGGCGAAGCCGGAAACCGGGGACGGGGGGCGAACGTGCAGGGCGGAGCGAGGCTCGAGCTGCTCGACTCGGCGCTGGTGGACAACCGGCAGGTCGGGCTGTTCGCCTGGGGCGCCGGAACGCGGGTGTTCGCGACCGATTCGCTGGTGGGCGCCACGGCGGTCGACCCCGACGGCAGCTTCGGCCACGGCGTCGAAGCGCTCGACGCCGCCCGGGTGGACCTGCGCGGCTCTTCGGTGCGCGGCAACGCAGGCGTCGGCCTGGTGGCCGCCGGCGCCGCCGCCACGGTGGTGGACGGCAAGCTCGAGGCCAATCTGGTGGGCCTGCAGGCCCAGGACGGCTCGTCGGTGCAAGAGGTGGACGAGGTGCTCGAGCCGGTCGGCGTCACCGAGGTGCTCGTCACCGCCACCACTGTCTTCGTGGACAACGCCACGCGCTTGGGGGCCGGATCGGTGCCGCTGCCCGAACGGTAGGCAGCCATGTACTCAGTCAAGTGAGTAATATTACTCACTCATTTAAGTACTCTAGAAGAAGGCCTCGGGAACGCTCGAGAAGAACTGTTCCAGCGACAGCCCGCCAGAGCCGACGATCAGCGCCTGGACGCCGGGGTGCTTGCGGCGAAAGTGCGCCAGGCTCTTCGAGTCAGGCTTGCGGCCGCTCTTGACCTCGATGGCGAGCAGCTTCCGTCCGCGCTCGACCAGGAAGTCGACCTCGGCATGGGCCTCGTGCCAGTAGAACGTCGACTGGACGTAGCCGCTGTTGAGCAGGTGCGCCCCTACCGCGTTCTCGACCAGGCGCCCCCAGAAGTCCTTGGCGCGGCGCGCCTCGGCGAAGCTCAGTCCTGACAGCGCGGTGATCAGGGCGTTGTTCCAGACGATCAGCTTGGGGCTGGACGCGCGCTGGCGAAGGACGCCGCCGCTCCACAGGTTGAGCCCAGTCACCAGGAACGCCGACGAGAGGAGGTCGAGGTAGTGGGCGAGCGTCACCGTGTTCCCGGCGTCCTGAAGCTGCCCGAGCATCTTGTTGTACGACAGAATCTGCGCCGGCGAGCGCATCGCCAGCATGAACAACTGGCGAAGCAGCGCGGGCTTGAGCACGGGCGCCATCTGAAGCACGTCCCGCGAGAGCACCGACTCGATCAACGAGTCCGAGACGAACCGTTGCCAACGGGTCAGGTCCTTCACCAGCGGGGCCGCGCCGGGGTAGCCGCCCCAGAAGAGCCATTGGTCGAACGACCAGCCGAGGGCGCGCCTGCACTCGGGCCAGGTCCAGTGCGGGCAATAGTGAAGCTCGAACCGGCCGGCCAGGCTCTCGTCGGCACCCCGCCGCATGTGCAGGGAAGACGAGCCGAGCACGACTGCTCGGACCAGCGACTTGGCGCGCCGGTCTTCGTCGACGAGCGCCTTGATCACCTCGGCCCAGCGAGGCACCTTCTGCACCTCGTCCAGCACCAGCAAGGTGCGCTGCCGGTGCTCGCGCGCCAGGTGCCGGGCGAGCGCCCACTGGGTCTGAATCCACGTCGCGTCCGGGGGACCCGGCAGGTCGGCCGAGGCGTAGTGCGACGGCCCTTTCCAGCGGCGCGACACCTGCTCGAGGGCGGTCGTCTTCCCGACCTGGCGCGGGCCCAGGACGATCTGCAGGGGCTGGCTCGGCCCCTGCAGCCGCTTGAGCAGCACGCCGACCAGCTCGCGTTCGATCGTCTTCATTGCCTCGAAGAGTACTCACTAGGCTGAGTAATGTCACTCAGTTCTCTGAGTTGGCACGCGACGCGTCTCCAACTCCATTGCCGGTGACAACGGCCGGGACGTTGGCAAGACTCGGCCCGGTCGTGAAGAACGGCTTGACGACAGAGTGGCTCGACGGGGTTCCGCGCCTGGGCTGGGTGGACCGGCCTACCCGCGTGACTTCGCTGCCGGCGCTCGCCCGCCGCCTGGGGCTGTCGTACCTGGGCGTCAAACGCGACGATGAATGCGGGCCGCTCATGGGCGGGTCCAAGCCGCGCAAGCTCGACTACCTCTTGGCCACGCCGCCGTGGCGCGACGCGCCCGCGTGGGTGTCGATGGGTGCCATCGGTTCGGGCCACCTGGTGGCGCTGGCGGGCGCGGCCGAGAGGCTGTCGCGGTCGCTGCACGCCCACCTGTTCTGGGAACCGCTCTCGGCGGGCGTGCTCGACAATCTCGCCTTCACCGCGGCGCACTCGGCCCGGCTCAGCTACCACCGGTCGCGGGCGTGGTTGGCGCTCTCGGCGCCCCGGCTGCTCGTCGCCACGGAATGGGCGGGGGCGGCGGTGGTGCCGCCCGGAGCCACCTGCGCGCCGGCGATGGCGGGGCTGGTGCGGGCCGGGTTGGAGCTGGCCGACCAGGTGCGCGCCGGTGAGCTGCCCGAGCCCGAGCGGGTCTACGTGCCCCTGGGCAGCGGGGGCACGGCCGCCGGCCTGTCGTGGGGCTTCGGGTTGGGCGGGTTGCGCACGGTGGTGCACGCGGTGGCGGTGGTCGAGCGGCCGCTGTCTCCGCTGCCGTGGCTGCACTCGCTGCAGGAACGGCTGGCGCGGTGGTTGGCGTCGCGAGGGCTCACCGACGTGCGGCTGTACCGGCCGGTGCCCGTCGTCATCGACCGTTCCCAGGTCGGGCCCGGGTACGGCGTCGCTACCCGCGCCTCGGAAAGCGCGTGCGCGCTTCTGTCGAGAGAGGGCCTCGGGCTCGAGCCGGTGTACACCGGCAAGGCCTTCGCCGCGCTGCAGGCGGACGCGGCCGGCCGCGACCGGGCCGAGCGGGCGCTGTTCTGGTTGACCGCGAGGCGCGGGCCGCTCCGGAGGCCGGTGGGCTGGCGCGACAAGCTGCCCGGGCCGCTGACGCGGCGGCTCGACCGGGCGCTGCGCGGGCTGCACGTGGTGGAGTAGTGCGACTGGACGAGCGCGCCTACTGGATGAACGGCTTCACGCAGTTGACGTTGGCGTTGCGGCAGCAGCAGAACTTCCCCGTCTCAGCCGCCTGAGTGGCCGCATTGGCCCCGGCGGCCAGGGCCGGGTCGGCCGACGCGCACTCGTTGTTGTAGTTGTAATAGGCCGATCCGCCGAAGGCGGTGAAGCTGCCCGTCTGCCGGCAACTGGACGGCGTTCCGACGCAGTTGTTGGCGGCGAGCGCGCAGACCGTGTTGCAGTTCCGCGCAATTCCCGGTTCCCACACGACGAAGTGGGTGGCCACTGCGCCGCCGATGTTCGCCACGCACCCCGCGCCAAGCGCCGCCATCATCGAGGCGCGCCCGTCGAGCCACGAGGCTCCGGTGGCGGTGGAGCGCACGATGAGCGCGTCCGCGCCGTTGGGCACCGAGACGCGGACCGAGTCGTCGAGGTCGCCCCGGTAGCTGATGCGGGCGCTGAAGTCGGGCGTTCCCGCGCCGGCGGTGCTGGTGCTGCCCTTGGTGAAGTCGATTCCGCAGGCGGCGGCTGCTGCCGTCGAGCGCACCTCGAACGTGGCGTTGGCGTTGCTGGTGTAGGTGAGGTCGGAGTTCGCGCCGGTGACCTCGAGCACGTGGTTCGGCGCCGCCAGCGATCCAATCGACGCGGAGGTGGCGATCTGCCCGGTGCCCGAGATGATGAATGAAGCCGACTGGCTGACGGCGCTCTGATTCTGGATGTAGTTGCTGCTTCCGGCCGTGGGGGCCCGGGCGTCCGAGAGGCGGGCGTCGTTCCCCTGGGCGGCGGTGCCGGCGGCCGCTCCGTAGAGGACGGAAACGGTGGGCGCGGTGGGAGTGCCGCCGATGGAAGTCCCGGTGCCGGCCGAGACCGAGGTGACGGTGCCGCCGCTGTTGGCGTCGAGGGCGCAGTTCACCGTGCCGTCCTGGTTGACGGCCTGAATGTACCAGCCGGCCGCGCACGAGCCGTTCACGCGACGTTGGACCTCGACCGGGTTGATGCCGAGGGCGGTCGCTGCCCCGTCTCCGACCAACGTCAGGTCGTGGGAAACGGCGGTGAGGCCGTCGTCGATGCCGTCGGCGAACACCGCGGGCACGCCCTTCAGCTTGGTCCAGTCGACGGGGTTGGACGCGAGGTTGAGGGTGCCGGGGTTCGAGAGGGAAGACAGCATCGGGTATCGCGCGTCGTGGTCGTGGTCCGAACGGGAAGCCGAGGTGGCGACTCCGGTGCCCTGGAAGTACACCGCGAGGGGGTCGACCGCGGTGCCGCTCCCGATGAGGCCCCCGTTGACGGCGATGACGGGGTCAGGGCCGGTCGGGCCCTGCGCACCTGTCGGGCCGGTAGCTCCCGCGAGCCCATTCGCTCCCGTCGGGCCGGTCGCTCCTTGTGCACCCGTCGCGCCCGTGGCGCCGGTAGCTCCGGCGAGTCCGTTCGCTCCCGTCGGACCGGTCGCTCCTTGTGCACCCGTCGCGCCCGTGGCGCCGGTAGCTCCGGCGAGTCCGTTCGCTCCCGTCGGACCGGTCGCTCCTTGTGCACCCGTGGCGCCGGTAGCTCCGGCGAGTCCGTTCGCTCCCGTCGACCCGGTCGCTCCTTGTGCACCCGTCGCGCCTGCGGCGCCTGTAGCTCCGGCGAGTCCGTTAGCCCCCGTCGGACCGGTCGCTCCTTGTGCGCCCGTCGCGCCCGTGGCGCCGGTAGCTCCCGCGAGTCCGTTGGCCCCCGTCGGACCGGTGGCTCCTTGTGCACCCGTCGCGCCCGTGGCGCCGGTAGCTCCGGCGAGTCCGTTAGCCCCCGTCGGACCGGTCGCTCCTTGTGCACCCGTGGCGCCGGTAGCTCCCGCGAGTCCGTTGGCCCCCGTCGGTCCGGTCGCTCCTTGCGCACCCGTAGCGCCCGTGGCTCCCGCAAGTCCGTTGGTTCCCGTCGGACCGGTCGCCCCTGCGGCTCCCGCGAGGCCGTTCGCCCCGGTCGGACCCGTCGCGCCCTGCGTGCCGGCCGCGCCCGTGGCACCTGCGAGGCCGTTCGCCCCGGTCGGACCGGTCGCGCCCTGTGTGCCTGTTGCGCCTGTGGCTCCCGCGAGGCCGTTCGCCCCGGTCGGCCCCGTCGCGCCTTGTGAGCCGGTCGCGCCGGTGGCTCCGGCGAGGCCGTTCGCCCCAGTCGGACCCGTCGCGCCCTGCGTTCCTGTTGCGCCCGTGGCTCCCGCGAGGCCATTCGCCCCGGTCGGACCCGTCGCACCTTGTGCGCCGGTCGCGCCGGTGGCTCCGGCGAGGCCGTTCGCCCCGGTCGCGCCCTGCGCGCCCGTGGCTCCCGCGAGTCCGTTGGCTCCGGTCGGGCCGGTGATGCCCTGGGGGCCGACCGGGCCCTGGAGCCCAGTGGCGCCCGTGGCTCCCGCGAGCCCGTCGGCTCCGGTCGGGCCGGTGATGCCCTGCGGTCCGATTGGGCCTTGGAGTCCCGTCGCGCCAGTCGCACCCGCGAGTCCGTCGGCCCCGGTCGGTCCCGTCGCGCCCTGCGGACCGGCGGCGCCCGTGGGTCCCGCCGGGCCCTGCAGGCCGGTCGGACCTTGCTGGCCCGTGGCTCCCGCGAGCCCGTCGGCCCCGGTCGGGCCTTGAAGGCCCGTGACGCCAGTGGCTCCCGCGAGTCCGTCGGCTCCCGTCGGGCCTTGCGGGCCGGTCGCGCCAGTCACTCCCGCGGCGCCGTCAGCTCCCGTCGGGCCTTGCATGCCCGTGGCGCCGCTTGCGCCCGCGAGCCCGTCAGCTCCCGTCGGGCCTTGCTGGCCCGCGGCGCCCGTCGCTCCCGCCAGCCCGTCGGCCCCGGTCGGGCCCTGCAGACCCGTGGCCCCGGTCGCCCCCGCGAGCCCGTCGGCCCCCGTCGAGCCCTGGGGGCCGGAGGCGCCGGTAGGTCCCGCGAGCCCATCGGCTCCCGTCGGTCCGGGCACGCCTTGAGGACCCGTGGCGCCCGTGGCTCCCGGTAGCCCGTTGGCGCCCGTCGGTCCCGCAGCGCCGGTGGCCCCCGCAGGCCCAGGGTCGCCCGTTGCTCCGGGCGCGCCCGGCTCGCCCGTCGGGCCGTCGGTCCCCGTCGCCCCCAGCGTGCCCGGAGCGCCGTTGCACAGGATCACGTCGCCGTTCGCCGTCGTGAGCAGAACGCCCCCGTAGGGGCAGCCGCCGTCCGCGTCGATGACCGCTCCGGTCACCGACTGGCCGTTTTCCCCCGTGGCGCCGGTTGGGCCAGGCGGCCCCTCGACTGGCGCAGGAGGTTGTTCCGGAACCGTCTGGGCGCAACCCACCAGCAAGAGAACGCCGGCGCCCAAGGCAAGCCTCAAGCGAGAAGCGAAAATCATCGCGAACCCCTTCCGGCCGACCCTCCCGATTAGACCCTCTGCCTCGCACGCTTAGCAACAGACGGAGAGGCTGTGTGCGCTCTGCTCCTACCAACACCCCCTCGGGCACAGCGCGTTCTTGCCGCCTTTTCCCGTTTGCCGGACTTCGGTCACTCGTGGGAGGCTGCGCCCCGCGTCGGGGGAGACATGAGGCTGGTGCTCATCGGACTGGTTGTGCTTTCGGCATCCGTCGCCGCGTACTTCCAGTTCGGCATGCGCAGCTCGTACTCGGGTCATTCCGGCAACCAACTCGACGTGCTCGACCACGAATTCCGACGCCTCGGCGACACCGCCACCGAAGACCAGAGAGTCTCTCGCTACCTGCTCGAGCGGGAAGAGCGGCGGCGCGCGATGCTGGTCACCTCCGTCACGTTGTGTGTGCTCGCCGCCTTGGGCGCAATCTTCGTTCGCGGCCCCACGCGGCCCCTCCAGACCGGTCTGTCCGCCGAGGAGCAGCGGCTCACCGCCGCCATGGGCGACCCCAAGGCCGCGCTGAATGGCGCGCGCGCAAAGGCGGCCAAGCTGCTTGGCGTCATGCCCGATGCCCCGACGTCGGTGGTCGAAGCAGCCCTCGCGGCGCAGCTCCGTGATCGCGACCCGAACCGCCTGGAAGGGCTCGCCCCCGACCTACAGCGGCTGGTCAAAGACCAGCGCGACGAGCTGAACAAGGCCCGGGACCTTCTGCTCCAGCGTCGGAAAGACGGGTAAACCGCCCGAGTTGTCGGCCGGCGATGCCGGCGAGTAGGAAGTTTCGGGCGGGGTGGCCCGCCGCGTCTTGCCTGGCCCTTCCATTCCCGCTAAACGGCTCGGGTCCCCGCGGCCGAGCCCCTTCGACCGCTCGCGGCGAAATCCACGATGCTGAGCTCTGCGAACTCGACCCTCGCCAAGCCGTCCGTCCCCCTTCGAAGCCTGGAAATTCGCCTGCACGGGCGCGGCGGCCAGGGTGGGGTGACCTGCGCGAAAATCATCGCCGCAGTCTACGCCGGCCTCGGCAAGTCCGTTCAGACCTTCGGCGACTACTCGGGCGAGCGGTCGGGCGCTCCGGTGCGCGCCTACACCCGGGTGAGCGACTCACCCATCGAGAACCGGAACAAGATTTACCTTCCCGACCACCTGCTGGTGCTCGACCCGACGCTGCTCTCCGACGAAGTCCTCGCCGGGCTGGCGCCGGGCGGCACCTTGCTCGTCAACACGCCCGAGCCGCCCGAGAAGCTCGCCGGCCGCTTCGAAGCGCAGCGCCTAGCCACCGTCGACGCGACGGCCATCGCCCGCAGGCACAAGATTGGCGCGCGGTCGGTCGTCATCGTCAACACCACCATCGCCGGAGCCTTCGCCCGCGCGCTCGACCTGCCGCTGGCCGCGCTCGAAGAGGCCTACCGGCACCTGGGCCTGCTCTCCAACTTCCCCGCCGCCCGGGAAGCCTACGAGAAGGTCTCCATCCGCCCGCCGCTGAAAGAGGGCGTGGCGGCGAAGGCGCCGACCTCGCTGCCGGTGCTGCCAACGGTGATGCCGCTGGTCGATCACGTCGAGAGCCCGCCCACGGCGCTGCGCACCGGCAACTGGCGCACCGAGACGCCGGCCTACGTCGAGAACCTCGCGCCGTGCAGCGTCTTCTGCCCGGCGGGCAACGACGTGGTGGGCTTCATTCAGGCGCTGGCGACGAAGGGCGAAGCCGCGGCGGCCGAAGTGCTCGGGCGGACCACGCCGCTGGCCGCGGTGTGCGGGCGCGTCTGCCCGGCGCCGTGCATGGAAGGCTGCAACCGGGCCGAGCTCGACGGCAGCGTGAACATCCGCGGCATCGAGCGGTGGATTTCAGGCAAGCACCCCATCGCCGCGCGAGAGCCAAAGGCCTGCGCTCAACCGAAGCGGCTGGCGGTGGTGGGCGGCGGCCCGGCCGGGCTGTCGGCGGCTTACACCGCGGCCAAGCTCGGGCACCGCGTCACCCTGTTCGAGGGCGAGCGCGCGCTGGGGGGCGTGCTGCGCACCGGCATTCCCGTCTACCGGCTGCCCCGCGCGGCGCTCGACCAGGAAGTGGGCGACGTGGTTCGGCTGGGCGTCGAGGTGAAGTCCGGCCAATTCCTCGACCGCGCCCGGGTGGCGCAGCTCCCGCGCGAGTACGAAGCGGTGGTGCTGGCCACCGGCCTGCAGAAGCTGCGGGGCCTCGACGGGCCGGGCCAGGCGCTGGCCGGCGTCGAGCAGGGCATCCACTTCCTGCACCGGGTGAACCTCGACGGGCAGGTGAAGCTCTCGGGGCACGTGGTGGTGCTGGGCGGCGGCAACACCGCGATGGACTGCGCCCGCAGCGCGCTGCGCGCCGGAGCCTCGAAGGTCACCGTGGCCTACCGCCGTGGCCGCGCCGAGATGCCGGCCATTCCCGAAGAGGTGGTGCAGGCCGAGGAAGAGG
Source organism: Archangiaceae bacterium (assembly GCA_023248915.1). Taxonomy (GTDB): domain Bacteria; phylum Myxococcota; class Myxococcia; order Myxococcales; family Myxococcaceae; genus JAHFDQ01. The sequence continues at coordinate 18,132 of JAHFDQ010000020.1, forward strand.
GCGTCGAGCTCGTCTTCCTGGTGGCGCCGCTGGGCTTTTCCGGCTCGGGTCGGGTCGAGTCGGTCGAACTGGCCGAGGTCGAGCTGGGCCCGCCCGACGACAGCGGCCGGCGCGCGCCGCGGGTGTCCGACCGGAAGAGGTCGCTGCGGTGCGACGGGGTGCTGCTGGCGCTCGGCCAATCGGCCGACCTGTCCCTCTTGCCCGAGGGCTGGAAGCTGCAGGACGGCCGCGTGCTCGAGAACGGCCGGCCGTTGCCCGTCTTCGCCGCTGGCGACCTGTCCACCGGTGACGGCACCGTCACCCACGCCATCGGCGACGGCCGGCGGGCGGCCACCCGAGCGCTCCGCCTGTTCGACGAGTCGGTGGCCGAGTTCGTCCGGCCCGACCGCGCCAAGGCGGTGCCCGCGACCGACATCCGCTTCGACCACTTCGCCAAGTCCGCTCCGGCGCACGGGCGCCACCTGCCCGCGGCCGCCCGGGCCCGCTCGTTCGACGAGGTGGACGCCGGCCTTTCCGAGGGGCTCGAGGCGCACCGCTGCTTCTCGTGCGGTCACTGCACCTCTTGCGATACCTGCCTGGTGTACTGCCCCGAGGGCATCGTGCGGCGTGCCGGCGCGGGCTACGACATCGACTACTCGATGTGCAAGGGCTGCGGCATCTGCGTCACCGAGTGCCCGCGCGAAGCGATGGAGATGAGGGCGCTATGACGATGGAGCTCTTGAGCGCGAACCACGCTTCGGCGGTGGCGGCCACGCTCGCCGGGCGGGCCAACCGCTCAGCGCGCGGCTTCGGCAGCGGCGTCTACCCCATCACGCCGCAGACCGAGTGCATCGAGCTGTTGTGCAACCAGGAATTCGAGAAGGGCCACGTGGTGCGCGTCGAGAGCGAGCACTCGGCGATGGCGGTGTGCATGGGCTTCGCCCTGTCGGGGGCGCGCACCTTCACCGCGTCGTCGTCGAACGGCCTGGCCTACATGAACGAGAACGTGTTCGCCGCCGGCTTCTACCGGCTCCCCATCGTGATGATGGCGGTGAACCGGGCGCTGGGCCCGCCGTGGAACATCTGGGTGGACCATGGCGACACCCTGTCGCTGCGCGACGCCGGCTGGGTGCAGCTGTACTGCGAGACGAACCAGGAAGTCGCCGACACCACCCTGGCCGCCTACCGCCTCGCCGAGGACCGCCGGGTGATGCTGCCGGTGATGGTGTGCCAGGACGCCTTCATCCTCTCGCACACCATGATGATGACCGACATCCCCGAGCAGGCGGCGGTGGACGCCTTCCTGCCGGCGCTCGACCTGCCGCACCGGGTGTCGAACCGGCCGCGCACGGTGGGCGGGCTGGACACGCCGCACGAGACCGAAGCTCACCGCCGGCAGCAGGAAGTGGCGATGGGGCAGGTGCAGCCGGTGTACGCCGAGGTGCAGGCGGAGTTCTTGAAGCACTTCGGTCGCAAGCTGGCCGACCCGGTCGTTTCCTACCGGGCCGACGACGCCGAGGTGCTGCTGGTGTCGATGGGCACCATCGCCGCGACGGTGCGCACGGTGGTGGACGAGGCGCGGGCGAAGGGCGTGCGCGCCGGGGCGTTGAGGGTGCGCATGTTCCGCCCGTTCCCCGCCGAGGTGCTGGCGCGGGCGATGGCGGGCAAGAAGCGGGTCGGCATCATCGACCGCAACCTGTGCCCCGGCCTCGGGGGAATTCTCTGGTCCGAGATGCGGGCGCTGGCCCCGGCGGGTTGCCTGGTGCAGGACTACATGGCCGGAGTGGGCGGAGGCGACGTGCGGCCGCACCACCTGAAGTGGATTCTGGACGACCTCTGCTCGCGGCCCGAGGCGGGCGCGCCCATCTTCCTGGAGGTGGGGTGATGGAACCGGCGCTCCAGGGAGTCGTGCAGACCAGGGCCGACCGGCCCGAACCGTTGCTTCGGTGCGGCAACACCAACTGCGGCGGCTGCGGCATGTCCATCGGGCTGAACCTGCTCAGCCACGCCATCGCCGACCGGCCGATTCAGTTGGTGATTCCCGCTTGCTGCGGCATCGTCACCGCCGGCGCGTTTCCCTTCTCGGCCTACGGCGCGCCCACCGTTGCGGCCACCTTCGCGGCGGCGGCGGCCTTCGCCACGGGCCTTGCGCACGCGGCGCGCATCAACGGCGAGAAGACGCGGGTCATCTGCTTCGCCGGCGACGGCGGCACCTACGACATCGGCATGGCCACGCTCTCGGCCGCCGCCGAGCGGAACGAGGACATCCTCTACCTCTGCTACGACAACGAGATTTACGGCAACACCGGCGGGCAGCGGTCTTCGGCCACGCCGATGGGAGCAGCCACCTCGACGACACCGCTCGGCAAGGACGTCGCGAAGAAGGACATCATCGCCATCATGGCGGCCCACCGGGTGCCGTACGCCGCCACGGTGTCGCTAGCGCACCTGGACGACGCGATGCGGAAGTTGCGGTTCGCGCTCGACCAGAAGGGCTTTCGCTTCCTGCACATGCTCTCGCCCTGCCCGACGGGCTGGAAGTCCGAACCGGCCGACGGCATCGAGCTGTTGCGGCTGGCGGTGCGGTCGGGGCTGTACGCCGTGTACGAGGTGTTCGACGGCTACAAGACGGTCATCAACGTCGAGCCCGAGATGAGCGACGCGGCGCTCGAGCGGTACTTCGCCGAGCAGGGCCGCTTCCGCAAAGCCAACCTCGACGTGGCCAAGCTGCGGGAGGCGGTCCGTCGGCAGTGGGTCGAATTGCGCTCTCGGGTGACGGCCGGCTGACCTGCGAGCTAACGTTCGCCGAATGGCGCCCCCGAAGAAGTCTCAGACCGAGAAGAAGCTCGCGGCCCTCACCAAGCAGGTGCTGGCCGACCCCAACACCGCGAGGATTGCAGAGAAGTTGGGCATTCCCCTCGAGGAGTACGTGCAGCAGGTGGTGTATTTCGCCACTCACCCGAAGGCCGAGCCCAACCTGCTCGTCGTCCGGGACGCCGACCTTCGCGCGATGGGCCGCCCGCCTCCCGACGAGAACGAGATGGGGCGCTACCTCATCGAGGCCGTGAAGATGGGCGAGGCGACGAGCAAGACCGAGTACTCGGACCCGGAGAAGCGCCTGGTGACGATGTCCGACCTGCCCGCCGGCAAGCCCGACACTCGCAAGGCAAACCCCCGACTCAAGGCCGAACTGGACCGCCAACTCAGGGGAAAACGGGGCGGGAAGACCTGATCTGCTGGGCCAGTCAACTTCCGCCGGCCTGGCCCGATAATCCTTGGAAGAATCACCACCGGAGACAGCTCATGGGCTTCCTGGGAAGCATCGGCAAGGTTTTCAAGAAGATTGGCTCGGGCATCGTCAAGTTCGCCAAGTCTCCGTTCGGCAAGCTGTTGATGAACGTCGGCCTGGGGCTGCTCACCGGCGGCATGGGCAACCTGCTGTCCTCGGGCCTCAGCATGCTCGGCGGCGGGGGGAACCTGCTCAGCACGTTCACGGGATTTGCCTCGAAGTTCCTCGGGCCGGCGCAGAGCATGCTCTCGGGCTCGGGGCTGGGGTCGCTGTCGGGCTTCCTCGGCAACGCCGGCAGCAGCGGAGACCTCTTCAGCATGGCGAAGAGCCTCGTCTCGGCGCAGAACCAGCAGCCGAAGACCGACGCGACCACCCAGCAGGTGGTGCAGAGCAACCTCGCCCAGTTGTTCGCCTACCAGCAGGCGCAGCTCTTGCGTGCCTCCGCGTAGCTGTCACGAAGGCAGCGGCCGCTCGCGCATCTTCCACGCGATGCGGGTGGCCATCGCCATCACCGTCAACTGCGGATTCACCCCGAGGCTCGAGGGCAGCACGCTGCCGTCGGCGACGTAGAGCTCGGGCAGGTCCCACGCCTGGCCGTCCGCGTCCACCACCGAGTCCTGGGGCGACGTCCCCATGCGGCAGCTTCCCAGCGGGTGCTGCGAGCTGCACTCGAGGCGCGCGCCCGGAATCCGGTCGAGGTTGACCCGGCCCAGTTCGTCGGGCCCGATGGGATTCATGCCCAGCACCGGCAGCACCACCTCTTGGGCGCCGGCGGCGAACCAGAGGTCGGCCATCGTGCGCAAGAGCCTCGGGACGGTTTCCTTGTCGCGCTTCGACATCCGGTAGGTGACGAAGGGCTCGCGGCCGGCCGGCGCGCGCCGTACCGTGCCTCCGCCTTCGTCGTGGACGATGCCCCCGAAGATGGCGAGCTGCGGAAGCTGCGACGCCCGGGCCACGTGCGCCGGGCCGATGCCGGGCAGGGTGGCGGCGAAGACCCCGGGAGGCACGAACAGGCTCACCAGGGTGAAGCGTTGCGCCTCGTAGGCGTCGCTGAAGGCGCTCTGCAGCGCGCCGTGCCAGCCGCGCACTTCCTCGTCGAAGCGGCCCATCACCCGGAAGCCCGGGTGCAGCGTCAGGTTGCGGCCCACCTGGCGCGACTGCTTCCCCACGCCGCTCTCGAGCAAGAGCAGGGGCGAGTGGTAGGCCCCGGCCGCCACCACCACGCGCCGCGCGTGCACCGTAACCCGGTCGCGCGGCCGGCCTTCCGGCCCGTTCAGCAGCCGACCGGTGACGCCCGCCGCCCGCCCGCCCCGAGTGGTGATGCGTTCGACCAGGCTGTCCGAGACGATGAGCGCTCCGGCCTTCACCGCGCGGGGCAGGTAGTTCAGATCGACCGACTTCTTCGCCCCCTTGGGGCACCCGAAGTTGCAGCGGCTGCAGCCTTCGCAGCCGTCGGTGTTGCGCCGAATCGGCTTCAGCGGGTGGCCGCGCCGATTGCAGCCCTCGGCGAAGAGCGCGGTCGAGCGCGAGCGCATCGCCACTGGCACCTCTTCGACGTGGATCGCCTTCTCGACCGCCTCGAAGCAGGGTTCGAGCGCTTCCGGCGACAGCTCGGTCAGGCCGCGCCGGTCGCGCCAGTCGCGCAAGACTGGCCCGGGCACCCGGAAGCAGACGCCGCCCGTCAGCACCGACGAGCCGCCGACGCAGCGGCCCATCATGACGTTGATCATCGGCGTGTCGCCCACCCCCAGGGCGAACGAAAGCGAGGCGTCGCGAAACAGGTGCCGTAAGGACTCGCTCGGCCGGTACTGGGCGTACTTCTCAGGCGGCACGTGCCGGCCTTCCTCGAGCACGACGACCCGCTGGCCGGCCTCGGCCAGCTCGGCCGCCACCACCGCGCCGCCGGCTCCGGAACCGACGACCACCACGTCGGTGTCGAGCTCGAGGTCCTGGTTCCGGTCGGCGCCGCGGAGAATCGACCCGGTCACGTCCGGGCCCCCAGGCAGCCGCCGTCGAAGCCCACCTCGCGGGCCGCGTCGGGGTGCTCGTAGTAAAGAATGCACAAGAGCGCCTTCACCGCGAGCAACGGCGGCGCGGCCAGGCTGCGCTCCATTCGGTCGAGCGCGACGATGCGCGCCTTCAGGGACATGCGCTCGAGCGGCACCGGGCGGCGGGCGAAGACGGGCACCGCGGCGGCGACGGCGTAGGTGGCGGCGCGAAACAACGTGCGCGCGCTGGGCCCGGAGTGGGCGAGCACGTCGTCCATCTCGGCGCACACCCAGCGGATTCGGCTCTCCGGGGGAGGCCCCGCCTCGGTGGCGAAGATGGCCTCGGCGAGGGCCTGCAGCTTGCGAACGGTACGCGGGCGTTGGAGCGAGTCGTCGTGTGTGGCGGCAGACATGTCGGGGCACGATGGCGCGCGGCGCACGCGCTGACAACCGAAAGCTCGCTGTGAGGGCCAACTTTCAGAGTTCGTTACTGCCCCGCTCGAAACCAATCGCCTCGAGGGACGGCCTGACGAATCTGCTGTCGGGCTGTTCCTGCGCAAACCCGGCATGGAGCCGGAGGCGCACAACGCGGCGTCAGAACGAACCGGGGAACGCGACGAAAACGCGGGCTACGCTTGCGACGTTCCACGAATCCGGACAAGGTGGCGGCGAATGCGCTGCTCGTTCGACACGGTGCTCGCCGTCGCCGCCGTGACAGCGGTGGCACTCGGATGCTCGCGGCGTGCGGTTCAGCCGCAGCCTGCGGGCCTTGAGAGCATCCGCCAGATGCTCACCGCGCCGGAGGAGCAAATCGACCTGGCCAAGGCCAAGCTGATCATTGACCGCGTAATCGACCCTTCCATCGATGTCGCCAACGAGCTCTCTCAGCTCGATGCCATTGCGCAGCAAGTGAGGTCGCGCCTACCCGCGAGCGCGACGAGTCATGAGAAGATCGAGGCGCTGCGTGCGCAGCTCTACGAAGCGGGTCCGTGGAACGACAACCAGCCGTTCCGGTACGACATGAACGACCCCTTCGGGCACACGATCCACAACAAGCTCCTCGCGACGTACCTCGCCACGAAGAAGGGCAACTGCGTTTCGATGCCAATGCTGTTCATCGTCTTGGGTCAGAGGCTCGGTATCGACGTGACCGCCGCGACGGCACCCGAACACATCTTCGTGAAATACCGCGACGAAGCGGGCGCGCTCTACAATCTGGAGACGACCAGCGGCGCGGGATTCACGAGCGACGGTTGGATTCAGCGCCAGATGCCGATGACCCCGGAGTCGCTTGCGAATGGCATCTACTTGCGGCGGCTCTCGAAGATGGAGACTGTGGTCGTGATGCTCGGAACGCTCATGGAATTCTACGGGCAACAGAACCGACAGCAGGAGCGAATCGAACTCGCCCAAGTCGCGCTGGAGTACAGTCCGAAGGATGTCTCGGCCATGCTCCACATCCACAGCGCCTACGGTCGCCTGGTGCAGCAGAACTTCGAGAGCAAGTACGCATTAACGACGGAAATCCCATTGGAACAGCGAGCGTACTTTCGCCAGCTCAATGACACCGGCCAGCTTTGGCGCCGGAAGGCCGAAGAGCTAGGCTGGCGGGAGCCGACAGAAGCGACGAACGCCCAGTACGAGGAAACCGTGAACGCAGCGAGAGCAGCTCAATGATGGGGGTGGAAAGATGAGAACGGTGCGGCTTATCGCGGCGGTGCTCTTTCTGGTATTCGTCGGCCACGGTGGAAATGCCTCGGCTCGGTACTTGAGCCCTGAGCCCATGTTGCAGAACCCTAGGTGGGCCGCTGCCCAAGCTCGCATGGGCTACAGCGTTCCGGCCTACGCCTACGCGAGAAACAACCCCATTCGCTTCGCCGATCCCACGGGCCGCGAAGTGCAGAACCTCAGCTCAAGCGCAGTCGTGGTGAAGGTCGAGGAGGGCAACAGCTACATCGTTCTTCCTCCGGGCGACACGTACCACGGCAAGCAGGACGCCGTGTACACGGGCAGCGGCGACGTTTACAAGACGGCCGGAAAACCGGATACCGCAGGCGGAAGCATGATCGTCAACCCGGACGGCAGCGTTACGGTCTTCCCGAATCCCGGGTCGAGCCTGCAAGACGGCGCCTGGAATTCAACCGGGCCGTATTCAGTGGGCGACGCGTTCTTGAAGCGGTACGACTGGTTGCCGCGAGACGATGCACGGAACTTGATCAACAACGCGAACAACAGGCAACGATGCGGCGGCGCGCGGTAAGACGAGTTCTTGTCGTGATCGGTGGGCTATTCTTGGGTCTCGGGACTGCTCACGCACTATCTCCCGAGGGGCTTCAGGGGGTGTTTCTCACTGTCGCATATATGGGAGACACGCAGACCGTGTGGGCGCAGTCTTATTCGTGGTGGGCCTTCAGAGGCGTTCGTATCGGTGATACCGAGGCCAAGGTGCTGACCGCTCTCGGTGAGCCAGTGGAGAAAACTCAGGGCTCCTTAGGAAACGAGCAGACG
>JAHFDQ010000623.1 GCA_023248915.1 Archangiaceae bacterium
GCTGGAGATCGCCCACGGCAAGTTCGGCGGCCAGGTCGAGTACGACTCGAAGAACGAGCTCGGCGACCTGGCGAAAACCATGAACTACATGTCGGCCCAGATAGAGGCCTACGACGTCGAGACGCGGCGGCTGTACGAGAGCCTCGAGCACGGTTACCTCGAGACCATCGTCGCCCTGGCGAACTCCATCGACTCGAAGGACGCCTACACCCGCGGCCACAGCCAGCGCGTGGGCGACGTGGCGGTCGAGATCGGCCGCGAGCTGGGGCTGACCGCCCGCGAGCTCAGGCACCTGCACTACGGCGGCATTCTCCACGACATCGGGAAGATCGGCATCGTCGAGTCGATTCTGTGCAAGCAGACGCGCCTGACCGAGGAAGAGATGGGGGTGATGCGCGACCACCCGGTGATTGGCGACACCATCATCCAGCCGGTGTCGTTCCTCGCCAGCGTCCGGCCGGCGGTGCGCAACCACCACGAGCGGTGGGACGGCAACGGCTACCCCGACAAGAAGAAGGGCGAAGAGATTCCGCTGGTGGCCCGCATCGTCAACTGCGCCGACACCTTCGACGCGGTCACCTCGACGCGCCCGTACCAGGCGGCGCTGGGGCTCGACCGCGCCATGGAAATTCTCGCCGGGCTGCGCGGCACCCAGCTCGACCCGAGGGTGGTCGACGCCCTCGTTCGGGTGGTCGAGAAGAAGGGCGTGAGGGTCGAGGGCGGCCGCATCACCGTCAAGCTGGCGGGTTGAACCGTGGCGCCCCATCGCGTCTTCCCCTGGTGGTCCACCTGGGCCGTGGCGGGTTCGGCGGTGGCCCTCTGGGCCGGATGCGCGACACCCCGCCTCGTCGGGAAAGAGCCGCGGCTCGCCCCCGACCCGGGCGTCGCGCGCGTGGTGGTGGTCGAGCCCTTCTTCGAGAACGCCGAGTGGCAGACCTCGACCCGAACCGAGCGGGCCACGGTGGTGGCGGGCCCCTACGGCGCCCATCCGGTGGACGTTTCCCGGCAGGTCGCCGAGAAGCCGCTCTATGCCCGGGTCGACAGCCTCGCCGCCGAGCAGCGCGAGGTGATTCGGCAGGTACAGCGGCAACGGCCGTCGTGGCGGGTGCTTTCGCCGTCGGGCCTCGCGGGGGTCGAGGGGCCGGTGACGGTGGTGCGCACCGTCGTCGGCGAGACCGAGACGGTCGGGTCGAACCGCGCCGAGAAGACGCTGGCGCTCGGCTTCGGCATTCTCTTGCCACCCCTGTTGCTGTTCGAGCTCGAGCCGGTGCGGGAAACCCAGCGGGTGCACGGCCAGTTGCGGCGGTACGACGCCGACGCCGCCCTGGTGCGCTCGCGGCTCCTGCGGTACCCGACCCAGCCCGACTCCGCGGTTGACACGCGGGGCCTGGCCGCCTTGGACCACGCCTTCGGCCTCGACCTCGAGCTCGAGGAGGGCGTGCTGGCGAGCGACGCGGCGCGCGAGCCGGTGCTGATAGTCGGGTTCGCGCGAAAGCTCGCCGCCGCGGTGGTGGCGATTGCCGAAGAGCAGCGGTAGAGACCAGGCAACGGGCGGCAAGGCGTCCCATTCCCGATCAGCTTGTAGGCTGACCCTTCCGAAGGCAGACTTCGGCCGCGCCAGTTCCGCGCGTACGCCAGGCCGGGGGTCTTCCGGCGACCTGCACTCGAGGGGAGAGCACATGATCCACCTGCAACGCACGTCTGCCCTGTTCGCCGCTCTCGGTTGCCTGAGCCTGGGGTGCAGCGACCGCGCTCCGGACCGTCAAGGCGTCGCCCCGATTCCCAGCAGGTTGAGGCAGGCGGTGAACGAGCCTGTGAACTCGCTCCCCGGGCCGCAGACCACGAACGAGGACAGCCCCCTCATCATTTCGGCGTCCGGCGGCAACCTGATCTCGGTCTCCGACCCGAACAACCTGAACCTGACCGTCCAGATCAACGTCACCAACGGCGTCTTCGTCTCGGGGTCCGGCCCCGGCCTGACCATCTCGGGCAACGGGACCTTCAGCGTAATCCTCTCGGGGCTGGTGACCAGCATCAACCTGGCGTTCGAGGGCGCTCGCTTCATCCCCACGCCGAACTTCAACGGCCCGGCCCAGCTGCAGATGAACAGCAGCGACACCGACGGCAACAGCACGCTCAACACCCTCAACATCACGGTCACCGCGTTCAACGACCCGCCCGTCAACAACGTGCCCGCCGGCGTTCAGGCCGCGACCGAAGACACGCCGCGCTCATTCACTTTCTCGGTGAACGACGTGGACGTGGGCGGTTCACCCCTGGAGGTCACGCTCACCAGCTCGAACGGCACGTTGATCACGCTGCCGACCACCTCCAACCTGACCCTCATCGCCGGTTCCTGGTCGGCCTCCGCGAACCTGCAATTCAGCGGCACCCTGCCCAACATCAATGCCGCGCTCAACGGGCTCACCCTGACTCCGCCAAACAACTTCATCGGGCCGAGCACGCTGGTCATCATCACCAACGACCTGGGAGCCACCGGCGCCGGCGTGCCGGGGTCCGACACCAAGACGGTCGACGTGCTGTGGGGGCCGGTGAACGACCCGCCGGTGATCGCAGCGCCGGGCCCACAGACGATCGTCGAGGAGAATTCGCTCACCTTCTCGTCGGCCGGCGGCAACGGGCTGAGCGTGAGCGACGTCGACGCAACCACCACGTTCGTGCAGGTGACCCTGAGCGGCACGAGCGGCAGCTTCTCGCTCGGCAACCCGGGCCTGGTCTCATTCAGCGTGGGCGACGGCACCGCCGACCCGACCATGACCTTCACCGGCACGCTCGCAAGCCTCAACAGCGCGCTCGAAGGGACCCTCTTCGCCCCCACCCCGAACTTCGCCGGCGTCGCCACCCTCACCGTCATCGCCAACGACTTGGGCAACAGCGGTGCGGGAGGCGCTAGGCAGGACACCCGGACGGTGACCATCAACGTCTCGGCGGTGAACGACGCACCCGCGAACTCCGTGCCCGGTCCTCAGTTCACCAATGAGGACGTGGCCCGACCGTTCTCGTTGGGAAACGGAAATGCCATCACCGTCGCCGACGTCGACGCCCCGGCGCTGCAGGTCGCCCTGACCGCGGTCAACGGCAAGCTGACGCTGGGCGCCAAGGGCGGGCTCACCTTTCTGGTGGGTGACGGCACCGACGACCCTGCGATGACCTTCTCCGGCACCGTCGCGGCCATCAACTCCGCCCTCGATGGGCTCTCGTTCCTGCCTACGCCCAACTTCTACGGGAGCGGCTCGGTGACCATTCTCACCAGCGACTTGGGCGCCACCGGCACCGGCGGCACCCTGACCAGGCAGGACACCATCACGGTGACCGTGGCCTCGGTGAACGACGCCCCCG
>JAHFDQ010000205.1 GCA_023248915.1 Archangiaceae bacterium
ACCAGCGGCGCCACCGAGTCCGACAACCTCGCCCTGAAGGGCGCCGCCGAGTACTACCGGTCGAAGGGCGACCACCTCGTCACCCTGAAAACCGAGCACAAGGCCGTGCTCGACACCTGCAAGCGGCTCGAGCGGGCGCGCGCCGACCGGGTCGAGGAATTGAAGCGCCTGCGCCTGTCTGAGCTGGCGGGCGTCGAGGTGACCGACCAGAACGCGGCCGACCTGGCCAAGAAGCACTCGCTCGAGACCGACGCGGTCTACCGCCGCTGGACGGATAGGGTGTCTGCCGGCGCGCGAGTGACGTACCTCGATGTCGAGCGGGACGGCCGGGTCGACCTCGCCAAGCTCGAGGCGGCCCTCACCGACCGCACCGTATTGGTGTCTGTGATGCTGGCGAACAACGAGGTCGGCACGGTGCAGCCGGTGAACGAGATCGGCCGGCTGTGTCGCTCGCGCGGCGTGCTCTACCACTGCGACGCCGTGCAGGGCCTGGGCAAGGTGCCCTTCGACGTCGAAGCGGCGCAGGCTGACCTCGTGTCCATCTCGGCGCACAAGCTGTACGGCCCCAAGGGCGTGGGGGCGCTGTACGTGCGGAAGAAGCCTCGGGTGCGGCTGGCCGCGCAGATCGACGGCGGAGGCCACGAGCGCGGCATGCGGTCGGGCACCCTCAACGTTGCCGGTATCGTCGGGCTGGGCCACGCGGCCGAGCTGGCGCGCCTGGAGGGCCGGGCGGAAGCCGAGCGGTTGCTGGCGCTGCGCGAACGGCTGCGCCGGGGCCTGTGCGACCGGTTGGACCTGTGCGTGCTGAACGGGTCGCTCGAGCACCGGCTACCCGGCAACCTCAACCTCTCGTTCTCGTACGTCGAGGGCGAGGCCCTGATGATGGCCATCAAGGACGTGGCGGTGTCGTCGGGGTCGGCCTGCACCTCGGCCTCGCTCGAACCGTCCTACGTCCTGCGCGCCCTGGGGGTGGACGAGGCCATGGCCCACAGCTCGATTCGCTTCGGCCTGGGCCGGTTCAACACCCAGGAAGAGGTCGACTACGTCATCGGCCTGGTCGCCGAGAAGGTGAAGAAGCTGCGCGACATGAGCCCCTTGTACGAAATGGCCAAGGACGGCGTGGACTTGAGCAAAGTGGCCTGGGCGGCCCACTAGGCTGCCTTGCGCGCCGCCGCGCCCCGCGAGTAAGAGTCAGCGACAGGAGAGACGAGTCGATGGCGTACAGCGACAAGGTGATCGACCACACCGAGAATCCGCGGAACGTGGGCACCCTCGACAAGGAAGACCCGAACGTCGGCACCGGCCTGGTGGGTGCGCCGGCCTGCGGCGACGTGATGCGCCTGCAGCTGAAAATCTCCGACGACGGGACCATTCAGGACGCCAAGTTCAAGACCTTCGGCTGCGGTTCGGCCATCGCCTCGAGCTCGCTGGTGACCGAGTGGGTGAAGGGCAAGACGGTGGACCAGGCGCTCACCCTGTCCAACAAGGACGTCGCCCGCGAGCTGGCGCTGCCGCCGGTGAAGATCCACTGCTCGGTGCTGGCCGAAGACGCCATCAAGGCGGCCATCGCCGACTTCCGGAAGAAGCGGGCGGCTCGGCAGGCGCCATGAGCGAGGCCTTCCCCACCCCTGAACCCGCGCCGGCCGCTCCCGCCCGGGGCATCTCCATCGCCGCCAGCGCGGTGACAAGGCTGCGCCAGATGCTCGAGCAGCGCCAGACGCCGGGCGCCGGGCTGCGCATCGCGGTGAAGGGCGGCGGCTGTTCGGGGCTGGCCTACGCGATGGAGTGGAGCGAGGCCCCCCGCGAGAAGGACAAGATTTTCGAGCAGGACGGCGTGCGCGTCTTCGTCGACCCGAAGAGCTACCTGTACCTCATCGGCACCGAGCTGGTGTTCGAGGACGGGCTGATGGCTTCGGGCTTCAAGCTGAAGAACCCCAACGTCAAGAGCACCTGCGGCTGCGGCGAGAGCTTCACCGTCTCGTGACCCACTTCGACGTCTTCGGCCTGCCCCCCCGCTACACCCTCGACGCAGCGGACCTGGAGAAGCGGCACCGCGCGCTCGCGCTCGAATGGCACCCCGACCGGGCGGCCCCCAGCGACGCCCGCGCCCACCGGGTGGCGGTCGAACGGACCACCGCGCTGAACGACGCCTACCGGGTGCTCAAGGACCCGATCCGTCGCGCGTTCTACCTTCTGGCGCTGGCCGGGGTGGACCTGGACCACGCCGGCGGCGGCCCGCGCGACCTGCCGATCGAGATGCTGGAAGAGGTGCTCGAATTGCGCGAGGCCCTGGCCGAGGCCAAGACCGCGAAGGACTTTCCACGGGCCCGGGAACTGGCGGCGCGGGTGGAAGCAGAGCGAACGGGGGCGCTCGCCGCCGCGGTCCTCTGCCTCGAGCTGGTCGAGACGTCCCCCGCCAATCCGGTGGCGGTGAAGAAGGCCTCGCACCAACTGAGCCGGGTGAGGTACTTCACCCGCTTCCTGGAAGAGGCGGACGCGCTCGAAGAGGAAGCGCTCTAGATGGCTGCCGGCGGGCTCATGCAAATACACGATCCCCAGAAGCCGCGCGGCTTCGCGGTCGGCATCGACCTGGGCACCACCCACTCGCTGGTGGCGGCGGTCATCGAGGGCAAGCCCCGGTGCCTGCCGGCCGACGTGGGCGGGTCGGTGCTCCTGCCGTCGGTGGTGCACTACCAGGCGGCCGGAGGCGTGGTGGTGGGCAAGAACGCCCAGGCGCTCGCGGCCGACTTCCCCGGCGACACGCTGAAGTCGGTGAAGCGCTTCATGGGCAAGGGCCCCGACGACCCCGAGACGAAGCGGCTCGGCGCCTACCGCTTCGTCGGAGGCAAGCCGGTGGTGCGCTTCGACGTCGCCGGGGGCCAGCCGGTGACGCCCGTCGAGGTGTCCGGCGAAATCCTCCGCACACTGAAGCGCCGGGCGGAAGGCCACTTCATGGCCAAGGTCGAGCAGGCGGTCATCACCGTGCCGGCCTACTTCGACGACGCGCAGCGCCAGGCGACGAAGGACGCGGGCCGACTGGCCGGGCTCGAGGTGCTTCGGCTGTTGAACGAACCGACCGCGGCGGCGCTCGCCTACGGCCTCGACAAGGGCAGCCAGGGGCTGTTCGCGGTGTATGACTTGGGCGGCGGCACCTTCGACGTCTCGATTCTGAAGCTGGTGGAAGGCGTCTTCGAGGTGAAGTCCACCGGCGGCGACACCGCGCTCGGCGGCGACGACTTCGACCGGGTGTTGGCTGAGAAGTTTCTCGCCGCGATGAAGCTCGAGGCCCCGACTCCCTCGCAGGTGGTGCAGGTGTTGGCGGTGGCGCGGGCCGCCAAGGAACGGCTCTCGGTCGCCGACCGGGTCGAGGTGGGGCTGGACGATCACCGGCAGGTCGTCACCCGCGCCGAGCTCGAGGAGTGGATTCGGCCGCTGGTGCAGAAGACCGGCCCGGCCTGCCGCCGCGCGCTGAAAGACGCGGGGCTGAAGCCAAGCGACCTGGACGGCGTGGTGCTGGTCGGCGGGTCCACGCGCGTGCCCGCGGTGCGCCGCTTCGTGGCCGAGCTGTTCGGCCGCGAGCCCTTGGCCGACATCGACCCCGACCAGGTGGTGGCGCTGGGAGCCGCCATCCAAGCCGACCTGCTCACCAACTCCGCGCGCGCCGACGAGGTGCTGCTGCTGGACGTCTTGCCGCTGTCGCTTGGGCTCGAGACGATGGGAGGCGTGGTCGAGAGACTGATTCCGCGCAACTCGACGGTGCCCACCGCCGCCGCGCAGCTCTTCACCACCTTCCAGGACGGTCAGAACGCGATGGACGTGCACGTCGTTCAGGGCGAGCGCGAACTGGTCGCCGACTGCCGGTCGCTGGCCCGGTTCCGGCTCTCGGGTATTCCGGCGCTCTCCGCCGGAATGGGCCGCGTCGAGGTGCGCTTCCAGGTGGACGCCGACGGAATTCTCGCGGTCTCGGCGAAAGAGCTGTCCACCGGCGTCAGCCAGGAGATCACGGTGAAGCCGAGCCACGGGCTCACCGACGCCGAGATTGAACAGATGCTGCTCGATTCCATCGAGCACGCTGAAGAAGACGTCCGAGCCCGCTTCCTGCGCGAGCAGCAGGTCGAGGCAGGGCGGGTGCTGGCCGACGCCCGGAAGCAGCTCGCCCAGAACGGCGACCTTTTCGAGCCGGGCGAGCGCGCCCCGTTCGAGGCGGCCCTGGCCGAGCTCGAAGCGCTGGTCCGGACCGCGACCGACTTCCAGGTGCTCGAGACGGCTCTGCGCGCGCTCGACGCGCAATCACGCCCGTTCGTCGAGCGGGTGATGAACCGCGCCATCGCCGACGCCGTGTCCGGCCACTCGGTCGAGGAGTACTAGCCTCCATGCCGACGGTCCGGTTCGTCAGCCCGCTCGGCGAGTCGGTGGCCCAAGTTCCCACCGGCACCTCGCTGCTCGAGGCCGCCGAACGGGCCGGAGCCCCCGTCGGACATAGCTGCGGAGGCGCGTGCGGCTGCTCGACTTGCCACCTCTGGGTGCGCACGGGGCACTCTTCGCTGTCGGAGCCCAGTGACGCCGAACTCGACCGGCTCGACTCCGCGTTCGACGTGCGCCCCGCCTCGCGGCTCGCTTGCCAGGCCCTCGTCGGCGGGTCCGACGTCGAGGCGTGGATAACCGGTGAGTCGCTGGGGGCCTTCCTGGACGAGCACCCCGAGCTGCGGCGCCAGCTCGAGGCCGAGGGGCGTTGGCCGCCCACCCAGTGAATCAACCCCCTCGATCCACGTCGGGGGGCCTGCTAATCGTCTCGCCCCCCAGGAGGGAATCCCCATGAGAAGGACATTGCTGGCGGCTGCCGCGGTGTGGGCCGGTGCCGCGCTCGCGCAAGAGGACGTATCGGTGGACATCGAGGCCGGTGGCATGCCGGCCGTCCAGATGAACGTGCGGACGACGCGAAAGCAGGCGCCACCGGCCGAAGCCCAGCCCGCTCAGAAGCAGCCGCCCTCGCGAACCCTCGGCGCCGAGGCCTTCGACCTGAGCTACAGCCCGCTGGGCGGCGGCGTGAACCAAATCAAGGTGCTGACGCCCGAGGGCGCCGGAGCCCAGGTCTGGAATGAGGCCGGCACGCTCGAAGGCACTTGGGACGTGCCCTTCAACTTCAAGGGTCACGGAGGCACCTACTACCGTATCATCCTCACGCTCCCCTCGGGCGAGGTCGTCTACGACCGCAAGGTCGAGGTCCGCGAGTACCTCACCGGCGTGCTAAAAGCGAAGGGCGCTCCGGCCCGCGCTGCTCCGCCTCCGGTGGTGGCCGTCGCGGCCGGGCCGGGGGCGATGGCGCCCGGCGACTTCGAAGCGCTGCTCGAAGCGGTCAATGGCGAGTCGTTCAGCGACGGGAAGCTGTCCACCGTTTCCACCGCCGCCGACAGCGCCTGGTTCACCGTCGATCAGGTCGGCCGACTGGTCGACGCGTTGGACCACTCGGGCGACAAGGTGAAGGTCGTCGAGATCACCCGGAGCCACCTGGTGGACAAGGCCAACGGGTTCAAGCTGTTCCAGCACTTCACCTTCTCGGGCGACAAGGACAAGGTGAAGCAGTTGCTGAAGTAGCGCCTGCCCAGCGCTTGACGGCCCGCAGCCCGGCCCCTATATACGCGCTCCTTTCTACGCACCGCCCAGGTGGTGGAATTGGTAGACACGCCAGATTCAGGGTCTGGTGGTGGCAACACCGTGGAGGTTCGAGTCCTCTCCTGGGCAAGGGGGACCTGGTTCGCCAGGTCCCTCTCTTTTTGCCCTGGGTTCCCTCAGCCGAGCCAGCCGAGCAAGAGCGGGTCGCCCTTCGGTTCTCCCCGGAGGCCGGTCTCGAGCACGAGCGGAATCGCGTGGAAGCCGCGCTCGACCAGCGACTCGAGCAGCGCGGCGCGCGCGCCTTCGTCGGGAGCGAAGAGGATGCACCCGTCACCGCCGCCTGCTCCGGAGAGCTTCGCCGCGCAGCCGCAGCTCCGCGCCAGCCCCACCACCCGCTGCATCGGTTCGGTCTCGAGCGGCCCCAGGCTGGACACCAGCTCGTGCAGGGCGCCTACCGCCTCGGCCACCGCGGCGAAGTCGCCGGTGATGAGCCCCTGCTCGAGCGCTCCGCCCGCGTCGTCCGACCGCTGCACGAAGCGGCGGCGCTCGGGCTCGGTGTGCTTCCGTTCGACCTCGGCGATGAGGGCCGGCGTCGAGGCGCTCTCGCCGGTGAAGGCGTAGCCCAGGTGCACCCGGGGCGTCGGTAGCCGCCACAGGTCCACCGGCGGTGAAGCGGCGAGCGCCGCGGTCAGCCGGCCGGTGCTGGAAGCGTCGATCAGCGCCTCGAGCTCGTAGCGCCGGTACCGGATGACGCCCCCGGCGAACACGGCCGCCACGTCACCGCCGCTGCCCCCACCCTGGGCGATGGCGTGGGAAAGCAGCGCCAGCTTCAGCGCGTCGAAGCGGTCTTCGAGCACGTAGCGGGCGGCTTCGGTCGCGAGGACCGCCGCCCGCGCGCTGTTCCCGACGCCGAGCTTCCGCCCGTCCAGGCGGGGCCCGGGCGCCAGCGCCAGCTCGAAGCCCAGCGCCTCTTTTGCGTGGGCCCGGAAGGCCAGGTCGACCACGCGCGAGACGACGTGGAAGGAGTCCAGCGGCGGGCCGGGCCAGGCCACGCCGAGCGGCGTCGCATTTCCCACCCACCGGCCTTCCGCCAGCACCAGGTGGACTTCGCGGTCGGCGCGGCGTCGTACCTGGGCGCCCGCGCGAGGGCCCACCGCCGCGATGCGGGCCGTGCCACCCCACAGCACCGCGTACTCCCCCGAGAGGAAGAGCTTTCCGGGGGCCGAGAGGGCGCGGTCCATGTTGCGAACCTACCGCACCTTCTGCTCCTCGCCTCTTCGGCGCTCGCGGGCGGATCGGGCGAAGGCCAGGTCGGCGGGGTCGACCCACAGGGCGTACGGATAGCCGAGCGAAAGGAGCGCCCGGACCGCGACGGCGCGCAGCGGGACTCCGGCGTCGTCGAACAGGCCGTCGAAGCCGTGCGCGTCGAGCTGTGCGGCCAGGAATTCCGCGGCGGCGTCCGCGCCGACCCTGACACCGAGCGACTCCAGGGCGCTCCCCTCATTTCCGGCACAGGCATCGCCACCGGCGCCGTGCGCCCGGAGCGACTCGCGCAAGCGTCGGAAGCCCTGCGCCTCCGCGACTTCCGGGGAGATCACGAGCGACCTTCGTCGACATTCGTCATTCGGCGATGACGGTAGGGACTCTTCGGGAATCTCCCCAGCCCAGAGCGCTCGGCTAGACTTGTTTGGGACTTTCGATTGCGCCTCGAGTTCAACAACCGGCAAGGCATCTGGGCCGATCTGCTTCGTTCGGACACTGAGCGCGTCTTCATCGCCACCGACGAGGACGCGCGCATCGGTTCGACGGTGACCGTCACCGTCACCGCGCGCGACCTCAAAGAGGCGGTCACCATCGAGGGGCTGGTGCTGGCCAAGCGCCCCAAGAGCGAACGCTTCGAGGCGGGCGTCTTCGTGAAGTTCGGCGAGCGCGAGATTCAGCGCTGTCGCGAAGCCGTCGGGCTCGAACCCACGCCGCGCGCGGCGCGGGTCGAGGCCCGGCACGAGCTTCGTTCCGACTGCGTGCTGACGGCCCAGTTCCTGGTGCCCGCGCTGCCGGCGCCGTGTCAGGTGCGGAATCTCTCCCTCTCCGGCCTGCTGGCGAATTGTCCCGCCGACTTCTCGGTGGGCCAGGGGGTCGAAGTCCGAATCGAGCTGGCGGCGGGCGTCGAGGTGTCGGTGCACGCCGCGGTGAGCTGGGCCCGCAACGAGCTGCACCTGGTCGGCTTGACCTTCAAGCCGGAAACCCCGGCGCAGGTCATCGACACCATCGCCCGGACCATCGAGGCGATGCACTCGGCGTCGGCGCCGGCGCCCAACCCGGCTCCTCAGGGCCGGCCGCAGGTCGTGATCGCCGACGACGACCCCGACATCCTGATGTTCCTGACCAAGGCCTTGAAGGCGCTCGGGCATGTGGCGGCCACCGCCAGCCGCGGCGACGACGCGCTCCAGGCGATTCGGACGCTGCACCCTCGCATCGCCTTCCTCGACGTGCTGATGCCGGGCATGGACGGCCTCGACGTGTGCAAGGCGCTGCGCAGCGACGCGGCGTTCACCTCAATGCCCATCGTGCTGCTCTCGGCGATCGAGGCCGGCCGGTTGCACGACATGGCTGCCTCGGCCGGAGCCACCGACTACCTGAGCAAGCCGCTGGCGCTGGCCGACCTGAGGGCATTGGTCACCAAGTACCTGGCCTGACGGCTGAACGACACGGCTCGAATCGAGGGCTTGCCCCGTCGGCTCGCCGACCCCACCTTCCGTTCGAGGGCCGAAGCCATGCGCGTCGAAGACCTGATGACCCGAAGCGTCCGTACCATCGCCCCGGAAGACCCCGCCGAAGTCGCCTGGAGCCTCATGCAGCGAGACGACTTTCACCACCTCGTGGTGATGGACCACGGCCACGCGGTGGGAGTGCTCTCGAGGGGCGACCTCGGCGGTCTAAAGGGGGCGAACCGCCGGAAGGGCGTCACCGCCTCGGACCTGATGACGCCGTCCGTCGTCACCGCCACGCCGACCACCACGCTGCGGCAGGCCGCCAACCTCCTGCGCGGCTACAGCATCGGGTGCCTTCCGGTGCTCCGCGGCAAGACGCTGGTAGGCATCTTGACGGTGACCGACCTGCTCGACGCCTACGGCCGCGGCGACATCAAGCCCGCCCCGGCGCGATGGAAGCCCACCTACCGCAGCGAAAGGTGGCCCCGGGTTCCACCCGGCGGGCCTGAGTCGCGCCGGCATTGAAGAGCAGAGTTCCGTTCACCTCGAGCGCGGCAAAGTGCAGTCGAATAGCCGCGCTGGGCCACGCGTGCGGCAAAGTGCGCGTGCCTTACTTCCCAAAGCAGTTCGGCCGCGTTCCCGTCGACGCAGGTCAGGCTGTTTGCCTGCGCGACCCCCACGGAGGATCTTGGAGCGTGCGAGAGCTGCCCAGGGCTCAAGAGCGTATCGTGGCTATGCCGCCGGGGGGAGCCATGTGACTATGGTCTCGTCCGCGATGCTGCGCTTGCCCTGCGTCGGAATGGACAGACGACCCTTCTTCGCTAGGTCCAGCGTTAGCTCAATAACTTCCGTGCGGGTGAGGTGGTGCCCCTGAAGGATTGACGTCCAGAGATTCAGAAACGCTTCACGAGTGCCCGGCGGTCGCTGTTCCATGGCGACGCGAGCCTGTTTGAGGGCCGCGTCGTGGCGAGCTTCGAAAGCGGCATCCTGCCCGAACAGCAGCTCATGCTGTCCATCGCCCCGAGCCCTTGCGCTCGCTCGAACCGCATCTGCCTCGCGCCCGCAAACCTTGCTCTCGATATTCCGGAACAAGCGCAGGACTTCGTGGTGATGGCCGCCCACGACGAGGTGAAACCACGTGCGATTCTGCGTCGGGTGAACCACGGCGAGATTCGCCACATACGGCAGGCCGCTCTCATCCTTGAGCCTCTGGCGA
>JAHFDQ010000206.1 GCA_023248915.1 Archangiaceae bacterium
TACCACCAGGCGCTGGAGATCAACGCGAAGTGCCGCCCGGCCATGCACGCGCTGGGCACGCTGTACGAGCGGTCGGGCAACTGGCCCTTCGCCCTCGACATGCTGCGGCGCGAGGCGCGGGTGGCGGGCGCGACGGCCGAGGCGGTCGAGCTGTACCACCGCATGGGGAAGATCAACGAGGACATGCTGCTCGACCCCGGCAGCGCCAAGGGCTGCTACTTCGAGGCGCTGAAGATCGACCCGGGGTACCTGCCCTGCATCAGGGCGTTGAAGGGCATTCACGAGATCGAGAAGGACTGGGTTTCGTACGAGAAGGCCCTGGAAGCAGAAGCCCAGCAGACCGAAGACCCCGAGGCGAAGAGCAAGGCGCTGCTCGAGGTGGCCCGCTTCTACGTCGAGAACAAGGAAGACCGCGACGGGGCCGCCCACTGGTACGAGGAAGCCCTGCGGCTGGTGCCCGACTCGCTCGAAGCGTCGCGGCCCTTGGCCGACATCTACATCGCCCGCGAAGACTGGGCCGCCGGCGAGCGCATGCTCGACATCGTCGCGGTGAAGATGGCCGAGAAGGCCGTCGCCGAACAGAGCGAAGCCCTGGCCAAGGAACTGTGCCGCCAGCTCTACCGGCTGGGGTACGTGGCCGAGAAGCTGGCCAACAAGGAGAAGGCGCTCGCCAGCTACGAGAAGGCCTACCAGCTCGACGCCACCTACCTGCCCGCGCTCGAGGGGCTGGGCAACCTGCTGGTGCAGGCCAAGCGTTACGAGGAAGCGCAGAAGGTCTACCAGACCATCCTCATTCACCACCGGGACGACCTGACCGACCTCGAGGTGGTCGAGATCTACTCGCAGCTCGGCGACATTCACTCGCTGGTAGACCAGCCCGACCGGGCGCAGAACCACTTCGAGAAGGCGCTGGCCATCGACCCCGGCCACGAGCCGTCGCTGCGCGCGATGGTGCGGCTGTCCGACGAGGCGTCGAAGTTCGACCGGGCGGCGGAGTTCCGCCAGAAGCTGATCGGCGTGCTCGAGGGCGAACCGAAGTACGAGGTCTGCCTCGAATTGGGCAAGCTGGCCCGCGAGAAGCTGTCCGATTCCTACATGGCCATCGACGCCTACCTGGCGGCGTCGAAGATTCACCCCGAGGCGCTCGACGTCCTCGACGCGCTCTACGTGCTGTACCACGACACGCGCCAGGGCCAGAAGGCGGCCGAAGTCCTCGAGAAGATGCTGGCCGAGCCCGGGCTGCGTGCCGAGCCGCAGAAGGCCAAGCGCGTCTACTTCGCGCTCGCGCAAATCTACCGGGACGAGCTGAAGGAAGTCGACCGGGCGGCGGTCGCGCTGAACTCCGCGCTCGACCTCGACTGGCGCTTCGTCGAGGCGTTCTCGGCGCTGGAAGAGATGCTGGGCAAAGAGCGCAAGTGGAAGGCGCTGGAAGAGAACTACGCGCGGATGATTCAGCGCCTGCCGCAGACCGAGGAAACCCACGCGCCGCGCATGAACATGTGGCGCGCGCTGGGTGACCTGTACCTGCGGGTATTGAAGCAGCCGGAAGGGGCGGCGATGGCCTTCCAGGTGGTGGCCGCCGGCATGCCCGACGACGCCAACGCCCAGGAAGCCTACGCCGAGCTGGTCGCGCAGCAGCCGGGGCAGGAAGACAAGGCGGTGGCGGCCTACCGGCGCGCGCTGCCCTCGACGTCGAACCCGGGCAAGGTCGGGTCGGCGCTCGCGCAGCTGGCGGCGAAGCGCAAGGACTACGACTCGGCCTACCTGGCGGCCCAGGTGGTCAGCTCGTTGATCGGCGAACCCGGGCCGGGCGAGCGGGAAATCCTCGCCAAGCTCTCGCCCTACGCGAAGAAGAAGGAAGTCGCGCAGCGGGTGATGACCGACCGGCTGTGGCAGACGCACCTGTACCACCCGAAGGTGCGGGGGCCGATTTCGGAGATCATGGCGATTCTGTACGAGCAGGCCGGCCAGCTCTGGCGGGTCGAGCTGGCGCAGTACGGCCTGAATCCGAAGAAGCACCTCATCGACGTCTCGACGGCGCAGGAGTACCAGATCCACCACTTCCGGTACGTGGCCAGGCTGCTCGGCATGGAACAGGTGGCGCTGTTCTCGCCCTTCCTCGCCGCCACCCGCGAGCGCATGGCCAAGCGGTCGTCCGAACCCGCGCCCGAGCCGATGGTCGGCGTCGAGATCTGCCACACCCACCCGGTGTGCCTGAAGGTCGGCGGCAAGTTCTTCTCCGAGACCGGGCAGAAAGAGGTCTATTACCTGCTCGGTCGGACGATGGCGCTGTTGCGGCCCGAGCTGGCGCTGGCGGTGCGGCTGCCGGCCGACCGGCTCGAGGCGGTGTTCCAGGCGGCGATCAGCCTTTCAGCGGCGAAGTTCCGGTACACCGCCGACGCCAAGGCCATCGACGCCGAGCGGCGGGTGCTCGAACGGACGCTCCCCGAGCAGGTGCTAGGGGCTTTGGCCCGGGTGGTGAAGGACTACGTCCGGGGCGCCTCATCGGCCGACCTGCGCAACTACCTCGAAGGGGCCGAGCTGTCGGCGGTGCGCGCCGGACTGTTCGTCGCCGGCGAGATGGAACCGGTGAAGAAGATGGTGATGGGGGAGAGCGGGTCGGCCTACCGGGTGCGCGCTCCCTCGAAGATCCGGGACCTGATGGTGTTCGCGCTCTCGGAAGACCTGCACGCCCTGCGCGTGGCCGTCGGCATTCAGGTCGAGGTCCAGGCCCGCAAGTAGAGCCGAGGTGCGTGCATGTGCGCCCCGGGTGCACCGTCCGGCGGGGGAACGGGCGGTGGGGTGACGGCGTCGTACCGGTAACGCGGGGCGGCCGGTTGCTTGACCCCCCTTGAAGTGACCTCTACGATTTTGATTCGACGGCACTATTTCAGGTTTTTTCCGCCCTCCATGGGGATCGATGCGCTTCGTCTGTGACAGCTGTCGCGCCCAGTACCAGATCAGCGACGAGAAGGTCGGCGCGAAGGGTGTCAAAGTTCGCTGCAAGAAGTGTGGCTTCGTCATTCTGGTGAAGCGCCCCGAGATCTCGGCGGCGGCCCCCAAAGCGCCTCACAAGGACGTCGAAGAGGGCCAGGCGACGCAGTTGATGGAGAACCCGCTGGGCGGGCCGTCGAACACGATGCCGGGCATGCCGTCGCCCGACGTGACCAGCCCCGGGGTGCCGGGGCCCGCGCATGAGGCCCGGCCCGGAAAGTCGGGGAAACAGACGTTCGCGGGCATGGGCGAGGACGAGATCGGCGCGGTGTTCGACCAGGTGTTGAACACCGGAGCGAACAAGGTGCCCGGCGACGGAACCGGGGCGCCCAAGGGAGCCCGTTCGAACGGCGAAGAAGACGACCGGATGAGCACCCGGGTGCTCGACGCCGACGTGGTGCGCAAGCTCGCCGCCGAGGCCGGGGCCCGCGACAAGGCGGCCGAAGCCAAGGGCAAGGCCGAACCGGCCAACGACTGGTTCGTGGCCATCGACGAGAAACAGACCGGCCCATTGACGGTCGAGAAGCTGAAGGACCATTGGAATCGCGGAGAGGTAGGCCCCGACTCGCTGTGCTGGCGCGCGGGCTTCGGCGACTGGCTGCCGCTGTCCGAGGTGGCCGAGCTCGCCGCGGTCTTGGCGCCCAGGCCGGCGAAGCCGGTCATCGTGGCTCCGGCGCAGGTGGCGCCGGTCATGACGGTGCCGGTCGAGTCGGCGTTCAGCGCCGGCGGCGTGGTCAAGACGGTGCGGTCCGAGATGTCGGTGCCGATGGCGGCGAGTCCCTCGGAAGACGCGTCGGGCTGGAAGCCGTCGGCGGCGTCGGCGCTGGCGTCGCTGGCGAAGGCGGACATCGAGGCGCTCACCAAGCCGAAGTCGAAGGGGGCTCCACCCGCCGAGGCGGTCGCCACGCTCGACGATGATCGCCCGAAGCCGGCGACTCCCGGGAGGTTGCTCGACCTACCGACGGGCGAGATGCCCGCGAACGGCAAATCGAACGGCGCATCGCAGTACGCGAGGGAACGGCCCGTGGTGCAGGAAGAGGCGCACGCGCCGGCGCACCGCCCGCGGCCCGCGCCGATGCCGATGTACCCGACGCAGGGTGGGGCGACCTTCACCTCGCCGGGCTACTCCAGCTACCGGCCCCCTTCCCGGAAGGGCCTGTTCATCGCCCTGGGCCTCGGCGGAGGCGTGGTGGTGCTCGGCTCGTTCGTGATCGCGATCTTCTTCGCGACCCGGCAGCCGGTGATGTACCCGCAGCCGAACTTCAACCCGTCGAACTACCAGCAGCAGGTTCCGCAGCAGCCAGGGCAGCAAATGGCCCCGCCCGGCTCCGCGGTGGCCCCGCAGGCAGCCCCTCCGGCCCCGGTGGCTCCGGTGGCTCCGGCTCCGGTGGCCGCGGCCCCGACCGCCGCCACGGAAGCGCCGACGGCCGCGGCGCCCACGGCCGCCGTGGCCCCGCAGGCTCCCACTGCGCCCGCAGCGGCGCCGGTTTCGAATCGGCGCACCGCGAAGAGACACGAGACGTCCGCGCCCGCAGGTAAGGGCGCCGAAGTTGCGCCCGAACCACCACCGAAGCCTTCGGCTCCCGAGCCTTCGGGCGACGACTTCGACATTGAGTTCGGCGGAGGCTCGTCTCGGGCCGACGTCCCGAAGTCCGAGACCAAGGCGAAGCAGAGCCACAGCGTCTACGTGCCGCCGGCGCCAGGGGCGTCGGCGGCGGACATCCCCGACCAGCTTGGCCAAGCCGACATCATCACCGTAGTGCTGACCAACAAGCCCGCGCTCGCCCGCTGCGTCGACGAGCAAAGGAAGAAGGACCCAGGGATCAAGGGTCGGCTCTCGGTGCGGTGGACGATGCAGCCGAACGGGAAGACCTCTAATGTGCAGGTCCTGACGGAGGAGTTCAAGACGACGTACATGGCCACCTGCGTTTCCCAGCTCATCAAGGGCTGGACGTTTCCCAAGCACAAGTCGCCGCAGGACGTCGACGGCTTCCCGTTCAACTTCTGACCGGGTAGGGCGCGTTCGCCCGGGCCCGGGTGTCAGGCCCCGTCCTGCGCGCGCGGGCTCCAGTTCTAGAGCCCGCGGCACATGCCTGAAGAGTCAGCCCCCTGCAACGCCGCGGTCGGCTTGAATGCAGGTGCGCTTCTTGCGTCAGGGCGCCGCGCGACTTCCGTTGACACGGCCGGATCGACGGGGGAAAAACTGGTTTCCGTCTGCCGGCTCGACCGGCCCAAACGTTACTGAGGGAGGCGCCTGACCATGACGTTCAAGAAGCTCGGAGTCTTGCTATCGGGAGCAGTCGGACTGGCGCTCCTTTTCAGCGGTTGCAGCGGCATGGGCGGCCTCGACGGCGGGATGACGGGCCCCTGCACCAGCACGTCGTGCATGACCGGCGAGTTCTGCCACCCCACGGCGAAGGTGTGCGTCAGCAACTGCACAGCCGGCGCCGACTGCCCGGCGACGGCGCAGACCTGCTCGGCGTTCCCCGACGGCGGCGGCGGCGGCCAGAAGTTCTGCCAGTGCTCCACCAGTCAGCTCTGCAACGGCAGCAGCACCGGCAGCCTGATCTGCTCGGACGAAGACAAGATCTGCAGATCGAAATGCTCGTCCGACGCCGACTGCCAGGGCCGGAAGTGCGACGTGGCGTCCGGCCAGTGCCGGGTCACCCTCGCGACCGACGGAGGCACCGACGGAGGCACCGACGCAGGCACGGGTTGCACGCCCACCTGCACCGGCGGCCAGGTGTGCAGCGGCACCACCTGCGTTGACCCGTGCTTCCCCGGGTACTGCGCAACCGCGAGCGATAACTGCAATTGGACCAGCGGGCTTTGCGTCGCCCCCTTCCCGTGCACCTCGGGCGGTCAGCAGCCCGAGGCCTGCTACTACGGGGAGTTCTGCGCCGCCACTGGCGACGTCTGCAAGGACGTTCCGGCCTCGACCTGCGCCAACTTCACGCCAGGCACGGGGAAGACGCCGGTGTGGGACCCGCGCACCGATACCGGCCCGATCATCTGGAAGATCGACAGCGATCCGTCGGCCCCCACCGCGAACTGCTTCAAGGGCTTCTACGTGCACTCGATGTTCCTGAACGCGTATGCGAAGGACACCGACTTCCCGACGCAGCTCACTGCGCTCGGGGGCATCTTCTACGTGACCACCACCGGCGCCTACAGCGACCTCACGGCAGGGCTGCCCGGCAGCTACTACGTGCGCAACAGCACAAACCTGAAGCAGATGCGCCTGCGCGTGTACCTGTGTGCCCAGACCGCGTCCTCATTCAGCGCCGGCTTCTACATGTCCGGCGGAAATGAAATCTGCACCGACACCGGTGGCGGCACCGCTGGAACCACGAGCTGCACGTCGAACAGCCAGTGCGCGCCCTTGACCTGCAACACCGGCACGGGAACCTGTGGCTGAATTCGTCGGACTTCGGAACGTAAGAATCCCGTAACGCTCAACTGCTCAAGGAAGGGAAACTCGATGAGCTCCTGGAAACTCGCTGGTTTGATGATGCTGCTGGGTGCAACCGCAAACGCCGAAGGGAAGAACGGAGACGTTCTCCCAGCACCCAAGGCCGGAACGCAGGGGCTAGCCTGCCCCGCCGGAGCGCGCCAGGTCGGCGGCCCGGCGTCGTTCATGGAGGCGACGGGCTGCGTCAAGTTCTCGACGGACGGCACGCGCGTCTTCCACGGCCCGTACATCGCCTACTGGAAGAACGGCGTGAAGCAGGCCGAAGGCCAGTACCTGGACAACTTCCGGTCGGGGAAGTGGGTGTACTTCGATGAGAAGGGGGGCAAGACCGGCGAGACCAGCTTCAAGCAGGGCGACTACGACGGCGCCCGGGTCGAATTCTGGCCCTCCGGGCAGAAGAAGCTCGAAGAGTTCTACGTGGCGGGCCGGCGACAGGGCGCCCAGAAGACCTGGGACCTCGCCGGGAAGGTCGTGACGGTCGACTTCGAAAACGGCAGGCCTGCAGCGAAGTAGCGGGCACAGACCGAAGCGACAGGATCGGCCGGTGGCTCTACCCTGAGCCGCCGGCCGTTGTGTTCGAAGCGGTGGGTGCTAGAAACCTAACCGCGTGCGCACCCTCACCAACCCCCTGCAACCTCGCCTGCCGGACCTGCCGGTGCGGTCCGTGCACGAGATGGGCCTGAAGGAGCTCGAGCGGATTCGGCTCATCCTGCGCGGCGGGTCGGTCATCGAGTGGCGCCGGCTGCACTTCAAGACGCGCGACGAGGTCGACCGCTTCTTGCGGCTCTGCCAGATCGACCCCGAGAACGCGCACGACGAGTCCTGGGCCCGGGCGATTCTCGCCGACGCGGTCGAGTACCTGCGCCGGACGTTCGACTACCGGGTGACCGACGCGGTCGCCAAGCCCGCAGAGATTCACGATCTCTTCCTCTACGCCTCGGGCGCCAAGGCGCCGTTCCGCCACCGGAAGATCGCCTGCGTCGTGTTGAAGGTGATGCACGTCATCCAGCACATCGAGGGGCGCGACCTGTTGTTCAAGATCGCCGTCTCGGAAGCCGAGCTGTGCGGCCTGGTGACCGAGAAGGTGATGGCCGTCGCCGACGAGCTTCGCGAGAAGGGCCTGCCCGTCGTCGAGTTCGCCGACTCGATCAAGACACGCGAGTCCACCATCACCAAGCTGTTGGCGAAGAAAGAGACTGTGGCGGCGCAGATCTACGACCGCACGCGCTTCCGCATCGTCACCAAGACGCGCGAAGACGTGCTGCCGGTGCTGTACTTCCTCACCCAGCGACTGGTGCCGTTCAACTTCGTGGTGCCCAAGCAGACCGAGAATTCGCTCATCAACTTCAAGGACTTGTTGAAGCTGTACCCGAACTTCGCCGGCCTCGCCGAAGAGCTGCACCTGGACCTCGGCTACGAAGACCGCGAGCAGCGCCGCCACCGAACAAACCAGTTCTCGGGCCGCGGCTACCGAATCTTGAACTTCGTGGTCGACGTGCCCATCAGGCTCGACGCCTTCCTGCCTCCACCCGAGCAGGACCACCGGCCTCGCAAAGGCCGCATCGGCTTCGCGCTGGTCGAGTTCCAGATCTCGGACGAGAAGACCGCGGTCGAGAACGAGACCGGCGAGAACTCGCACGAACGGTACAAGCTGCGGCAGAGGCAGCAGGTGTTGAGGCGCCTGTCGCGGGGCCTGGTGGTGCCGAAGAAGCGCCGGGCGAAGGCGACCCCGGCCTGAACGAAGCGGGCCGCTACCGGTTGCGGCGGTTCTTCTTCTTGTTCTGGCGCTCGCGCTTCCGCCGTTCCTTCAAGGCGTCGCGGTCGCGGTCGGTCATCGCCTTGCCCTGCGGCGCCGCCAAGTACCCCATCAGGCGCGCCCGGGCCATCTGGCTCTGCCCGACCGGCAGGGTGTAGCCGGGCGCCACCTGCGGCAGCTGCATCGCCTGCGGACCGCCACCCAGCGCCTGTTCCATCAGCTTGGCGTCCTTGCCGAAGACCTCGGACAGGTCCATGCCCTTCATCTTCGACAGCTGCCCCAGCTGGCGGAAGCCGGGAATCCGCCCGAGCAGCGATGGGTTCGCCCCGATCGACCCCATCATCTGCTGCATCATCGTGAACTTCTGCATCAGCTCGCCGACCTCGTGCTTCTTCCGCCCCGAGCCCTTGGCGATTCGCGCCATGCGGGGGTCGTCGATGAGGGTCGGGTTCAGCCGTTCTTTCTCGGTCATCGAGTCGAACATCGCCTCGATCTTCGAGAGCTCTTTCTCGTCGGGGTTCAACTGCTCGGTCAGCTCGCCGAAGATGGGGAACTTCTCGAGCAAGTCCTTGATCGGCCCCATCTTGCGGACCATGCGAATCTGCTCGACGAAGTCGCGCATCGAGAACTTGCCCGAGAGCAGCTTCTCGGCGTCTTTCTCGGCCTTCTCTTCGTCGACGACCTGCTCGAAGTCCTTCATCAGTCCGACGATGTCGCCGAAGCCCAAGATGCGGCTGGCCAGGCCGTCGGGGCGGAATTCCTCGAGCTTGTCGAGGCTCTCGCCCATGCCCAGGAACTTGATGGGTTTGCCGGTGACTTCCTTGATCGACAGCGCCGCACCGCCGCGGGCGTCGCCGTCGAGTTTGGTGAGGATGAAGCCGTCGAGCGTCAGTCGCCGGTCGAACTCGGCCGCGGTGCGCACGGCGTCCTGGCCGATCATCGCGTCGCAGACCAGGAGGATGTTGTCGGGCGAGACAGCGGCCTTCACCGCCTCGAGCTCGAGCATCAGCGTCTCGTCGATCGCCAGGCGGCCGGCGGTGTCGATGAGCACCACGTCGCACTTCTGCTCGCGCGCCGCGGCGTAGCCCTGCTTCGCCAGCTCGGGGGGAGCCAGGTTGGGGGCGAAGTAGACCGGGACGTCGAGCTGGGCGCCCAGCACCCGAAGCTGCTCGACGGCGGCCGGACGGTAGATGTCGGCGGCGACCAGGAGCGGCTTGTGCCCTTCTTTCAACAGCTTGTTGGCGAGCTTACCGGCGGTCGTCGTCTTGCCCGACCCCTGCAGGCCCACCATCATGATGCCGCTCAGTTGGCCCTT
>JAHFDQ010000624.1 GCA_023248915.1 Archangiaceae bacterium
GGAGTCAGCTCGTCGGGCTTCGAGAGGAAGGGGATGATCTTCTGGGCCGGGGCCCGGTTGCACGCCGCCATCGCGGCCGCGCCCGACAGCCCCATCAGCTTGAAGAAGCCGCGGCGGCCGGTCGAGGTCAGCTCTTTCACCGGGATTCCCGGCGCCGGGTCGAATCGAGTGGGGAAATCACCGGGTCTAATCCCGTCATTTCCCCACTCGATTCCATCCAGGTGCTCGTCGCGCGAAGGCGCCAGCTCACCCGACCGCTCGGAGAGGCTCTGCCAGTACCTGGGCAATTCGTCGGCCATGGTCTCTTCCCTCTAGCGGTGGCAGGCGGAGCAGTCGGTGGGCGGCGCGAGCTTCTTCCAGTTGTCTGGCGCCGTGGCCGTCGTCCGGTGGCAGTCGAGGCACCACCCCATCGCCATCGTCTCGACCTGCTGCACCCGCACCATCGTCTCGACCGGCCCGTGGCACTGCTGGCACTTGAGGCCCGCCGCCACGTGGCTGGAGTGGTTCAGGTAGGCATGGTCCGGAAGCCGGTGCACCTTGACCCACTGGATGGGCGTGCCGGCGTCCATCGCCGTCGACAGCTTCTGCACCTCAGGCGCGTCCTTCTTCACCTGGGTGTGGCAGTTCATGCACACCTGCACCGGCGGAACGCCGGCGTGGCGGCTCCGCTCGGCGCCGAAGTGGCAGTAGAGGCAGTCGATCTTGAATTCGCCCGCGTGCTGCGCGTGCGAGAAGGCCACCGGCTGCACGGGTTCGTACCCCTGCTGAGAGCCGACCGCGACGTTGCAGGCCGTCAGCGCCAGCGTGCTAGCCAAGAGGACCCGCCTCCGTTCGCCCCGAGGCAGCTTCATGTGTCTCGCGTCGCTCATCGAAGCCTCGCGCTACGACGGCCTCTCGCAGCCCTTGCGCACGTAGAACCACCAGTTGACCGCCACCGCGACTGCGTAGAACGCCGCGGCGCCGACGAAGAAGGGAATGGCCGACCCGGCCTTGGTGATGGACGCCCCGACCAGCGTCGCGAAGGCGAACGGCCCGTAGGCGGCGACCGCTCCTGTCCAGCCGAGCACCTGGGCGCCCTGCCTCGGCGAGTGGGCGAAGATGACGGGGTACTGCCGGAACGTCGCGGCGTTGCCCATGCCCGAGAAGAAGAAGATGACCAGCATCAGCCCCACGAACATCGGGAACTGGTCGAGCGACGCCGGGCTGAGCGCCCCAGTGTAGACCAGCGCGCCGCACGCCAGAATCATCACCGCCCCCGAGATCTGGGTGAGGATTCCGCCCCCCGTCTTGTCCGCCACGAAGCCGAACAAGATGCGCGTCGCCGACCCGATCAGCGGCCCGAGGAACGCGTACTTCAGCGGGTCGGGCGCGTCGGGGAAGCCCCCGTACAGCGCCTTGATCATCAGCGGGAACGCCGCCGAGAAGCCCGAGAACGAACCGAACGTCATCACGTAGGTGACGGTGCAGAACCAGGTGTGCTTGTTCTTGAAGATGTCGAGCTGCTCGCGGAACGACGCCTTCACCGGGACGCTGCGCAGCATCACCAGGCACAGCGCGCCCACCACCACCAGCAGCGGTAGGTACCAGAACGTCGAGTTCTGCAGCCAGATGGCCTTGCTGACGCCGCCCTTGGTGAAGACCTGCGAACCGCCGGCCAGCGACCCGAAGGCGGCGAAGCCGATCAGCCACGGGGTGACGAACTGGGCGAGGCTGACGCCGAAGTTGCCGACGCCGGCCTGAATGCCCAGCGCAGTGCCCTGCAGCCGCTTCGGGAAGAACAGGCTGGTGCTCGGCATGAACGACGAGAAGTCGCCCCCGCCCATGCCCGCCAGGAACGCCAGCACCATGAACAGCCAGAACGGCGTCGTGGGGTCGAGCACCGCCAGCCCCAGCCCGACGCAGGGAATCAGCTTCAACAGCGTCGCGACGCCGATGACTTTCCGGGTGCCGAAGATGGGAATGAGGAAGGTGTGGACGATGCGCAGCGACCCGCCCGCCAGCCCGGGCATCGCCGCCAGCCAGAACAACTGCATGGTGTCGAGCTTGAAGCCGACCGCCGGCAGCCGAACCACCAGCACGCTCACCACGAACCAGGTCGAGAACGACAGCACCAGCGAGACGGTGGTCAGCGCCAGGGTGCGCCAGGCGATGCGCGACCCGGTCGCCGCCCAGAACGCGGGGTCTTCCGGTTCCCACCGATCGAGCGTCCCCCCGGCGGCGGGCACCCCCGGTGGTTCCACGGCCGCGGCGTTCACTGGGGCACCCCCTGCAGCGGCACCAGGTTCTCGCCCGAAACAGGCGCTCCGGGCCTGAGGGCGAGCTCGCTGTCGAGCTGCTGCGACAGGCGGGGGGCGCGCTCCTTCATCAGCGTCCGCACGACCAGGTGCAGCCACACGATGCAGACCACCGACAGGGCGAGCAGGAAGATCCAGCAGCTCGTCCAGAGCCCGGTGCCCTTCAAGAGATAGCCGAAGAGTATGGGACAGACGAAACCGCCCAGGCCGCCCAGCACTCCGACGATGCCGCCCACCACCCCCACGTCGCCGGGGAAGTAGTCGGGGATGTACTTGTAGACGGCCGCCTTGCCGATGCCCATCGCGAGGCCGACGACGAAGACCAGCGCGGTGAACACCCAGATGTTGGCCTGGAAGAAGATGTGGGTGATGCCGCGGGCGAGCAGCTCTTTCTTCTTCACCACCTGCCCCGCCGCCACCACCGGCTCTTGCCAGGCCTCGGACTTCGGCCAGATGAGCGCCCCTTCCTCGACGACGGTCTGCTCGCCGCGGACGTGCAGCGGGAAGCGGGCGCCGCCCACCACCACCTCGGTCGGCCCGACTGCCGTTACCGGGCCCGCCAGCGTCGCCATCACCCCTTCGCCGGGCGAGGTGATGTCCATGCGCGGCGCCACCAGCATCAGGCAGCCGACGACGCAGAAGCCCAGCACCCAGTACATGGTCGACCGGGCGCCGATGCGGTCCGACATCCACCCGCCCAGCGCGCGGACCAGCCCGGACGGTAGGCTGAAAATCGCCGCCAAGAGGCCCGCGGTGGCCAGCGGCATGCTGTACGCGCTCACGTAGTAGGGGATGAGCCACTGCGCGAGCGCGACGAAGCCGCCGAAAACGAGGAAGTAGTACAGCCCGAAGCGCCACACCCGCAGCGACTTCAGCGGCGCGAGCTGCTGCGCCAGCGTCTTGGCCTTCGCGCTGTCCACCTTGCGCGCGTGGGTGAACAGGAAGAACACCACCGTCATCACCACCAGCAGCGCGGCGTACAGGCGCGGCAGGTTCCTCCACCCTTCAGGGTCGGCGTTGCCGTGGGTGAGCCACTTCAGCACCAGG
>JAHFDQ010000625.1 GCA_023248915.1 Archangiaceae bacterium
GCCGGCACGGCGCCGCCGAGAGCAGCTTCAGCGCGTAGAAGCCGCTGTAGGTGAGGCGGCAGAGCGTGTCCATGCCGCCCGCCAGCGCCCAGGGGGCTCCGGCCTCGACCAGCGCCGCGGCGTAGCCAATGGAGTTCGCGCTCGACGAGCACGCGGTGGAGAACGTGTGCCGTTCGCCGGACAGCGCCAGGCGCGACGCGAGCCGGTCGGCGACGGCCCCCGCGGGGTGGTGCCGCAAGAGCTCGCGGCTTTCAGCCCCTTCGGCGCCCCGGTGCGCGAGGTAGTGCTGTTCGGACTCGAAGATTCCGCCGGTGGTGGTGCCCACCGCGATGACGCCGTGGCCCTCGAGCGCCGGCCGGCCAGCCAGCGCCGCCCGGGCGGCGGCCAGCGCCAGCGCCTCGCCTCGCGACGTCCGGTCTTCTTGCGAGAGGTGCGCCGCGGCCACTTCGCCCACCGGGCTGTCGGGCACTCCGGCCGCGGCGAAGCCGGTCAGCTTCGTGAGGCCCGAGCGGCCGGCGCGGAGCGCCTCTAGGTGGGCCGGCCCGCCCTCGCCGAGCGCCGAGACGATGCCCAGGCCGGTGATGGCGACCGAGCGCATCGGGCCCGACGCCGCCTAGGCCTTGGCCGACTGGACGAAGTCGGCGAGCGTGTCGACCGAGCGGAAATGCTGCTTGGCCACGTCGTCGGTGGGGAAGCGAATCTGGTACTTGAACTCGAGCGCCGAGACGAGCTCGAGCGCGTCGAGCGAATCGAGCCCCAGCCCCTCGACGAAGAGCGGGTCGGCGTCTTTGATCTGGTCGGGCTTGACGTCCTCGAGCCTCAGCGTCTCGACGATCAGGTGCTTCAGCTCGGTCTTCAGTTCCGCGGTGGCCATGGGGTTAGGTGAGTCCTCCGTCGATGCACAGGCATTGTCCAGTCATGTAGCCGGCGAGGTCGTCGCAGAGCATTCGGACCGCCCCGGCGATCTCCTCGGGCGTGCCGGTGCGCTGGAGGGGCGTCTTCGCCACCAGCTCGGCGACCTTCTTCTCGGACAAGGCCGAGGTCATCTCGGTCGGCACCAGCCCGGGAGAGACGGCGTTCACCGTCACGCCGTAGCGGGCCAACTCACGAGCCAGGGTGCGGGTCAGCCCCAGCACGCCCGCCTTCGCCGCCGCGTACGCCGCCTGCCCCTCATGGCCGAGGATGGCCGCCGGCGACGAGAAATTGACGATGCGCCCGAAGCGCCGGCGGGCCATCGCCTTGGCCCCCTGCTGGCACATCAGGAAGGTGGACTTCAGGTTCGAGTCGAGCACCGCGTCGAAGTCGGTCACAGAGGTGAACACCAGCGGCGCGTCGCGCGTCATGCCAGCGGCGTTGACGAGGTAGTCGGGCTCGCGGTCTGCGGCGGACAGGCGCTTCCACAGGTCGAGCACCGCCGCCGGGTCGGCCGCGTCGGCCTTCTCGAACTCGAGCGTCAGGCCCTTCGCCCTCGCTGCCTCGGCGCACTCGGCACGCCCCTTGTCGTCGCCCTTGTAGACACAGGTCACCCGGTGGCCTTCCGACGCGAACCGCAGCGCGACGGCGCGGCCGATGCCCTTGGTGCCACCGGTGACGAGCACTCTGCGGACGGGAGGACTGCCCATGAACCTCGGCTGATTAGCACTCACTCACGCCCGGCGTCACCACCGCACGAGGAACTGCCCTCCCCCGCTCACCGAGCCGCCAGGCGCGAAGCCCAGGTAGGGCGTGAAGAGGAGCGTGGGCCCGGAATCGAGCTGGGGGTCGGCCGGGCGGACCGGGCGGTACGGCACCGGGAAAGGGGGAGCTCTTTCCGGAGCTTCGAGCGGGGCCTCGGGCAGTGCCGGCGTTCGCACCATCGCGTAGATGGACACCATGACCGACGCCGCGCTCAGCGTGAGCGCCGAGTAGCAGAGCGGCCTCCAGGTGGGACTGGCATCGGGAGGCATCGGGCCGGCGGCAATCAGAATGAGCGACATCAGGGTGTTGATGGAAGCGAAGACGAGGTTGTTGACGGCCAGGCCCCGGCGCGCGGTGCCGTCGTAGGCCAGCGAGACGAGCAGCGCCGTGTCGAGGACGAGGTTCGCGGCGGCGGGCGGCCCGGCCAGCGTCACGACGACGGTCAGGTCTTCGCCTGGCTGCCGCGGCTGGGCGATCGCCAGTCCCGGGACGAGCGCGGCCGAGGCGACGGCGGCTGCGAGGAAGGCCCCCTTCCGCGTCATTGAGATTCCCCGGCCGGCCGATGCAGCGTCACGCTGGCCCAGGGCCCTTGCGGGCTGGCCGCGGTGATGCGGGCGGTCGCCGGCCCGGCTCCCGACGCGGCTAGCGCGAGCGCCAGCAGCGGGTCGCCCAGGACTGCCGGCATGGGAGGCTCGCCGAAGCCCGCGCTCGCTTCCAGGGAGCACGCTGCGTCGAGCGCCCCAGCCCGTTCCAGGAGGAACAGCGCCATCGACTCGGAGCCGGCGGCTCCCGCCGTCCCGGGCATCTCGAAACCGCCGCAGAGGCAGGCAGCTGCCCGGCGCCCGGCGATCTGCGCGGCGGCGGCGGCCACCGCGGCGAGGCCGCTCGCGCTTCCGGCGCTCAGGGTGACGAGCCCGCCTTTCAGGCCGAGCGCAATCGACACCTCCGCGGGGGTGGCGGTGGGCAGTGTATAGACGAACGTCGCCGGCGAACCGAAGGCGAGCCCGCGGGTGAGCAGCCCCTGCTGAAAGTCGTAGTCGGCGGCCACGCACCCGGCGAGGCTGCCGAGACAGAGCCCCACCGAGCCGGGGTCGGGCGGCTGGCCGAGGGCGCGGCGCGCCTCGAGCACGGCGTGGGCCAGTTGGACCATGGCCTTCGCAGCGGGGTGGGGCCGCCGGGCGCGGGGGTGGATCTTCGACAGCCCGAGGGCGGCATCCCATGGGCCGAGCCGGGCAGTCGGGCTGGGTTCCTTTGCCGGAGCCCCGCCCACCGACACGCCCCCCGTTGTCCAGGTGGCGAAGGCGGTGAGCACCACCTTCGCTGGTCCAGGTCCCCCCGCGCTCTGGCTCACCCCTCGTCCTCCCCGCGCTTCAGCACCAGCGCGGCGTTGATGCCACCGAAGCCCGCGGTGGCGACGAGCGCCAGCGGCGACTGGCTGGGGCGGGCCTTTCCCACCACCGCGTCCACCCCGAGGGCCGGGTCGATCTCCACCAGGTTCGTCACCGGCGGCAGCACCCCGCGCGAGAGGGTGAGCGCGCAGGCGACGGTATCGAGCGCACCGGCCGCCCCAAGGGTATGGCCGATCGAGCCCTTCACCGCGCAGACCGGCACGCCGCGGGGGCCGAACAGCGCCCGGCACATCGCGGA
>JAHFDQ010000207.1:0-4485 GCA_023248915.1 Archangiaceae bacterium
TCCCGGCGAAAGACACTGAGGTCCAGTCTTTCCAGCGTCGCGGCGCGCTCGCGGATGACGCTCGCGTTCGGGTACAGGGCTTCCAGGTCGGCGTCGGTTCGGTGGCGCCAGTCCACCAGGGACTCCTGCTCAGCCCGGCGCAGCCCGCGCAGCTCGGTTCCGGCGGTGAACTCGGTGTCGAGCGCGGTGCAGGTACCTACTAGCACCAGGACGGTCGTCGCTCCCACCGCCAGCAGGCGGGCCTTGGTGTTCCGGAGCGCGAAGCCCCATCGGAAGACGCCGACGACGCCGAGCAACGTCAGCGTCGTGTAGCGGGAGGCGCCGGCGAGGCCAATCTGGCCAGGGCCACTCTCGAATCCCGACCGTCCGACCGTCACCATCGCCGCCGTGGCCCAGGCGAACGCCACAAGCGGCACGGCCAGGGCCGCCTTCTTCGTGTCCACCCACTTCCGCGATGCCGCGACGCAGAGCGCGATGACCCCAAGACTCAGCGCCAGCCCGTTGGCAGCCGCTCCCCAGACGTTGGCCTCGGATGACAGCGAGCCCCCCAGCATGGCGAGGAAGAACGACAGGGCTCTGGCCGGATGGTCGAGCGCGTAGCCGGTGTCGGGGTGGTGCCCCGGCTTCGAGTAGCCGTGGAGGTACAGGCCCGCCACGACCGCGCCGGAAGCGAGCCACACCAGCAAGCTGACCAGTCGCGGGCGCCTCGACCCGGGTGCGTCCACCAGGAACAGCCGCCATAGGAGGAGAAGAGCGCCCGCAGGCCAGATGGCGAGCCCCGCGGCGAAGGACAGGCTGCATGCCGCGCCGAGGGCCACCGCGCCTGCTGCCCGGGCGGGGTGGTGGTCGCTCGAGTCGAGCAGGACCATGCTCGCGCAGAAAGTGAGGCTGCACAGGAAGATGCCGATCTGCCAGCCCCAGAGCAGGTTGTTCTCTTGGCGCAAGGTCAGAACCATCCACGCCGCGGGCACGAAGAGCGCCGCTGACCGCGCCGTCGCCCCGAACGAACGCAGATGCTCGACCAGCAGCAACAGGGCGATTGTCAGGAGAAGGGCCCAGCCCAGGAAGCACTCGGCGCGCGTGCTCCAGTGCGTGGCCTGAGCCAGGAGCAGCATCACCAGGCGGGGCAACGCGATGCGGTGCTCGTTGTGCAGCGTGAAGAAGTCGGTGAAGGACAGAGAGCCGCTCGCGGCCTTCTCGAGGAAGGGCACGAAGTCCCACTGGTCCCAGTGCGGCACGTCGACCGCGAAGCGGTACACGAAGTTGAAAGCCAGGAACGCGGGCAACCCGAGAGCGAGGGCCACGGCAGTGGCGGGTGCCCTGCGCACGACGGCTCGCCCGACCGAGGTGGCCAGCGGGGGGCGCGCTTCGCTCGGGGGTGACGTCACGGGGCGGGCCGGCGCCTCGCCACGACGAGAAACTGCTTGCCCATCAGCGCCGAAGACAGCGGCCGCAGCGCCAGGTACGCGTCGACCAGGAAAGGCCAGCGCAGGCCGCTGCCCTTCGCCGTGTAGGGCATGAACCGCGCTTCGACCCGAACCGGTTCGAAGCCGGTCATGGACAGCAGCTCGGAGACGCTTCGCTCACTGAGCGGCAGGTGATGGTCGTAGAAGTCCCAATAGGCGCCGGGCAGGAGGCGCACGTTGGGGCCCATGACGATCAGCTTGCCGCCCGGCTTGACGACGCGATTCAGCTCCTGAAGCAGGGCGGTGAGCGCGGCCTTGGACGGCAGGTGCTCGAAGAAGTTCGAGCTGAAGGCGACGTCCACGGCTCCGGTCTCGAGGAAGCCCAGTTGCTCGGCCGGTACGCGGTGTACTTCGACTCCCGGGGCAGCCCGGGCGCCGGTGTCGGGGTTCAGGTCCACCGCGATGCGCCGCTTGGCCACCGCCGAGTTGATGAACTCGCAGTAGCCGGCGCCGACGTCGAGCAACGTGTCTTCCGGCGACACCTCGCGGGAGAAGACCCGGCGCCAGAGCACGCCCCAGACCTGGACCTTCCAAGCCTGGTCCGCTTCGTCGAAACGGTTTGCGTACAGCCCGCTCAGGTCCATCGCCGCCTCAACCCGAACGCCAGCGCCTGCGCCCAGAGGCCCGCGTACTTCGGCAACCACTTGACCAGGTCGAACCGGCTCTGTCCGGAGACGCGGTCGCGCCAGCTCGCCGGCACCTCGGCGACCTTCTGCCCGTTCATCCAGGCCTTCAGCGTGATCTCGAACGCCAGTTCGAACCCGCCGGTGGACTCGAACTCGATGGTCTTCAAGAAGCCCGCATCGTAGAGGCGGAAGTTGTTGGTCGCGTCGTGCGCGGGGAAGCCGGCCAGGTGATGGAGGGTGACGCCGCCCAGGCGCGACAGCCCCGCCTTCAACAGGCCGCCGCCTTCCTGCCGGCCGCCCTTCATGTAGCGCGAGGCGACCACCACCTTAGCCCCCGCCCGGTAGGCGTCGAGCATCGCCGGAATCTTCGCGAAGTCGTCCGACAGGTCGGCCATCGAGACGAGAATCGGCCCCTCGGCCACCGAGCGAAGCCCGGTGGTGAGCGCTCCCAGTACCTTCCGGCCGGAGTTCTTCAGCAGCGTGACGTTCTTCCCGCGGGCCGCCAGCTCACGGACGACGGGGACCGTGTCGTCCTCTTCGAAGTCGTAGACGACCCGCACCTCTGCACCGGCCGGAAGGTGGCGTTCCGCCGCTTCCCACCAGGCGCGGAAATTCCTTCCCTCGTTGTAGACCGGCACGACGACCGTGAAAAGCGCCCCGGGCATCAGATGTTGCCCAGGCCGACCTGTTCCACCACCCAGGGGACGACCTCTTCGAGGATTCGCGTCAGGGGAGTCGTCGCCTCGAAGCCGAGCTTGTCCTTGGCCTTCTGGGTCGAGGGCACCCGGCGCTGCACGTCGTACTGGAAGGGCTCGTCCGAGACGACCCGCAGGCGCGTGCCCGGCTTCATCATCTTCCAGATGGCCTCGGCCAGTTCGAGCACGGTGTGGCCGAATGGCGTCGACAGGTTGAAGTCGTCGTTCACCGCCGCCGGGTTCTCGATGCAGGCGCGAATGCCCCGCGCCAGGTCGCCGCCGTAGGTGTAGTGGCGGACCTGGTTGCCCTGCCCGAGGATTCGCAAGGGGTCTTGCCCCTTGGCGATCTTCTGCACCAGGTCGGGCACCACGTGGCTCATCGCCAGCGAGATGTTGCCGCTCTTGATGTCCTTGTCCGAGAGCGCCCGCCGTTCGCCCACGCCCACGCAGTTGAACGGCCGGATGATGGTGTAGGGCAGGCCGTGCTGCTCGTGCGCGCCCTGCACGAAGTACTCGCACGCGAGCTTCTGGAAGCCGTAGGTGCTGAGCGGGGGGGGGCTGGTGCGCTGGGCCCCTTCCGGCGTCGGGAAGACGGTGGTGCTCTCGAACACCATCGAGCTCGAGAGCACGTTGATCTTCTTCATCCGCCGGTTCGCGTGCGCCCAGATGGCGGCGTCGAAGGTCGCGGCGATGATGCGTTCGTTCTCGGCCAGCAAGTCGTAGGCGTGGGTGTGGAAATATGAGATGCCGCCGATCATCGCCGCGCAGGCGACCAACTGGTCGCAGTCGGCGGCCAAGTCCTTCATCAGGCCGACGTCTTTGCAGTCGCCTTTGACGAAGTGGTAGCGCGGGTGCTTGTCGTAGCTCTTCTCGACCGGGCCGTACTTAGAGAAGTTGTCGATGCCGTAGACCTCGTGCCCGGCCTCGAGCAGCTCGGCCACCACGTAGCCGTTGATGAAGCCGGCCGAGCCGGTGACGAGGAGCTTCATGCGAGCAGCCCGCCACGTCCCAGCAGGTTCCACGCGTCGAGGACGGGCTTTGAGGTCGTGAGCGCCTTGTAGCGGCTGTGCGGAGCGGAAATCACCAGCAGGTCGGCCTTCTCGAGCACCGCCTCGAGGGGCACGAAGGCCTCGTTCCGGACGAACTCGTCGGTGCAGAGCACTTCCTTGCACTCGAGCTCGAGCAGCTTCTTCATCTTGAAGGCCAGCGACTCGCGGGTGTCGTCGTTGTCGCCCTTGAAGGCCATGCCGAGCAGCCCCACCCGCTTGTCCCGAAGGCCCAGTGGCCGAAGCTGCTGCATGAGAATGCGGGGGAAGCCCTCGTTCACCAACATCGCGCTCTGGCCGAGCGAGAACTCGTTCTCGAAGAACGCCGCCAACTGCATCGTGTCCTTGAACAGGCAGGGGCCGGCCGCGAAGCCGGCGCCGGGTAGCCCCCGCATGCGCGGGTAGTCCTTCACTACCGCCGAGTGCACCCGGTAGTAGTCGATGCCGTTCCGGGCGCACAGCGAGTAGAACTGGTTCGCCGCGGCGAAGGTGACGTACCGCCAGGCGTTGCACATCAGCTTCGCCAGCTCGGCCTCGGTCGGCGCGAGGGGCACGATGGTCTTCGAGAGCATGCCGAACAGGGCCGCCGCGCGCTCGTAGGCGCGAGGGGTGGCGCCCGAGACGATTTGCGGCAGCTCTTGCGTCTCGCGAA
>JAHFDQ010000207.1:4495-9481 GCA_023248915.1 Archangiaceae bacterium
CGAACCACCGCGCCAGGTATTCGGTCGCCCCCGGGTAGACAGTCGAGCGCAGGACGAAGAGCTGCCCCGACCGCAGCCAGGGCTTGAGCTCGGTCACCACGCGGATGAGGTTGTTCACCTTGGGGTTCAGGTGCTCGTCCACCGGCGTCCCCACGACGCACACCACGACGTCGCAGGCGCCCAGGCGCGAGCTGTCTCGGGTGACCGAGAGAGTCTTGCCGAGGTGGGCGCGGAGAAGCTCGGCGGCGCCTTCTTCCATGAAGCCGACCTCGCCGCGCCCGACCGCCTCGACCGCCTTCTCGTCGATGTCGACGATGGTGACCTGGCAGCCCTTCGAGGCGAACGTCAGGGCGAGCGGCAGGCCCACGTGCCCGCACCCTCCGAGGACGCCGATGCTCGGCTTCTGCACGGTTGCTCCTACTCCGGGAACTTCCCCGGGGGAAATCGGTTCGCCTCGTAGCCCGAACGGGCGGAAGGGCGCAAGAAGCGGGCCCCTCAGGCGCGCAGGCCCGGCGCCTCGCGGCCGGTGCGCGCGACGTACTCGGTGTACCCGCCGCCGTACGGCACCGGCCCCTCGGGGGTCAGCTCGAGCACCCGGTTGGTGAGGGCGGCGAGGAAGTGCCGGTCGTGCGACACCAGCAGCAGCGTCCCCTCGAAGCCGCGCAGGGCCTCGATGAGCATTTCCTTGGTGCCGATGTCGAGGTGGTTGGTCGGTTCGTCGAGCACCAGGAAGTTCGGCGGATCATAGAGCATCACCGCCAGCACCAGCCGCGCCTTCTCGCCGCCCGATAGCACCCGGACCTGCTTTTCGATCTCGTCGCCCGAGAAGCCGAAGCAGCCCGCCAGGCTGCGCAGGGAACCGACCGAGGCTCGCGGGAAGGCGTCGGCCAGCGTGTCCCAGACCGAACGCGTGCCGTCGAGAACGTCCATCGCGTGCTGGGCGAAGTACCCGAGCTTCACGCTCGCCCCCAGCGTCACCTCGCCCTGGTCGGGCGCCGCCGCCTGCGCCACCAGCTTGAGCAGGGTGGACTTGCCGGCGCCGTTGACCCCGAGCACGCACCAGCGCTCGCGCCGGCGCACCAAGAGGTCGAAGCCCTGGTAGATGGCCCGCGCGCCGTACCCCTTGTCCACCTTCGCCAGCCGAGCCACGTCCTCGCCCGACCGCGGCGCCGGCTTGAACTCGAAGGCGACGTGCACCCGCCGCTTGGGCGGTTCGACCTTCTCGATCTTGTCGAGCTTCTTCACCCGCGACTGGACTTGCGCTGCGTGCGAGGCGCGGGCCTTGAAGCGTTCGATGAAGGCGATCTCCTTCGCCAGCATCGCCTGCTGCCGCTCGTAGGCCGCCTGGGCCTGCTTCTCGTTTTGCGCCCGCTGCGCCTCGTAGAACTCGTAATTGCCCGCGAAGTCGGTCAGCTCGCCCCCGTCGATTTCCAGAATGCGGGTGCAGACCCGATTCATGAACTCCCAGTCGTGCGACGTCATCAACAGCGCGCCGTCGTACGCCTTCAGGAAGCCTTCCAGCCAGATGAGCGATTCGAGGTCGAGGTGGTTCGACGGCTCGTCGAGCAGCATCGCGTCGGGCCTGGCCAGCAGCACCCGGGCCAGCGCCACCCTCATCTTCCAGCCGCCCGAAAGCGCGCCCACGTCGCCGTCCATCATCTCGGGGGAAAAGCCCAGCCCCCCGAGGATTTCGCGGGCGCGGCTTTCCAGCGCGTAGCCCCCGAGCTGGTCGTACCGCGCCTGCACCTCGCCGAACCGTTCGACCAGCGCCTCGAGCTCGTCGGCCCGCGCGGGGTCGGCCAGCGCGTGCTCGAGCTCTCTCAGCTCGGCCGCCACCTTCGAGACCGGCCCGGCGCCGTCCATCACCTCGGTCACCGACGGCCGGCCCTGCATCTCGCCGACGTCCTGGTGGAAGTAGCCGATCGTCACGCCCCGGTCGACCGACACCTGCCCCTCGTCGGGCTGCTCGAGCTTCATCACGTAGCGGAAGAGGGTGGACTTGCCGCTGCCGTTCGGGCCCACCAACCCCACCCGCTCGCCGCGATGGACGGCCGCCGACGCCCCCACGAAGAGGATTTGCTTGCCGTGCTGCGCGCCGATGCCGTCGAGCCGAATCACGAGGGGCGCTGTGTGTCACAGAACGGGCCGGGTGCCTACCCCCGGTCAGAACAGCCGGAACGCCCGGGGCGGCGCCGACGAGCTTCCCTGGCCGCTGGCCGAGGTGACGACACGGTCTCCGGGGGCGAGCGGCCCGGAAGTCACCTCGGAGTAGGTGCCGTCGGAAGCTCCCACGGCGATGCGCTCTTGTCGGGGGGCCCTTCCGTTCAGCACCCACACCGTCCGGTCGGCGGTCGCCGGGGACTTCGCCGGCGCCGCGGCCGTTCCCGTCCCTGGAGGCGGCCGGCCTGACCGGCGCACGGTCGCGCGTCGCTTCGGCGTCCCCCGCGCCTCGGCCAACAGCTCGGGCGAGGGGCTGAAGCGCAAGGCCGCGTTCGGCACCCGGAGGACGTCCTTCTTGTCGGCGTAGACGAAGGTGACGTTGGCCGTCATGCCCGGCCGGAGCTTCAGGGCCTCGTTGTCCACGTCGATGACCGCGTCGTACGTCACCACGTTCTGAAGGGTCTGCGGGGCGTTGCGAATCTGCCGGACGGCCCCGCGAAAAACTTCGCCCGGGTAAGCGTCGACGGTGAAGCTGGCGTCCATTCCGGACGAGAGCCTGCCGACGTCCGCCTCGGCGACGCTCGAGTCCACCTGCATCTTGCGCAAGTCCTGCGCGATGACGAAGAGCACCGGCGCCTGGAACGACGCCGCGACCGTCTGGCCGACGTCCACGTTGCGCGAGATGACGACGCCGTCGGTCGGCGAGACGATGTGCGTGTAGCCGACGTTCACCTCGGCCTGGTGGAGCGCGGCCTGCGCCTGCTCGACCGCTCCGCGCCCGGCCGCGATCGTCGCCTCGGCCGCGAGCGAGGTCGTCCGCGCGGTGTCCAGGTCGGCCTTGGCGACCAGCTTCTTCTTGTACAGGTCGCGCGACCGCTCGTGCTGGCGGCGCGCGTCGGCGGCCTGCACCGTCGCCTTCTCGAGGTTGCCGCGCGCCGCGACGAGGTTGGCGCGCGCCTGT
Source organism: Archangiaceae bacterium (assembly GCA_023248915.1). GTDB lineage: Bacteria > Myxococcota > Myxococcia > Myxococcales > Myxococcaceae > JAHFDQ01. The sequence continues at coordinate 7,617 of JAHFDQ010000207.1, forward strand.
TCCTCGGCCGCCGTAAACAGCTGCGGGTCGATGCGCGCCAGTTCCTGCCCCGCCTTCACCGGCGAGTTGAAGTCGACGTTGATGACCTGAATGCGCCCCGACACCTGGCTGCCCACCTGCACGGTGACCAGCGCAGACAGAGTGCCCGTGGCCGTCACCTTGGCGGTCACCCTGCCGCGGTCGACGGACGCCGTCTCGAAGAGCGGAGTGGCAGTGCCTCGCGAGCTGCGAATCGCCCAGACGCCGACGCCGGCCAGCCCCGTCGCCACGAGCACCGCGGCCCAAGTGAGCCTTCGCCCCAGCTTCGACACCCCAGCCTCCGCGCGGATGGCTTGGCCATCGCTCGCTCGAAGCGCAAGGGGCCGGACCGGCTACCGCTTCTTCAGAGGACGCTTCGGGTCGCCGGGCTTGCCCCGCTTCGCCCGGACCACCTCGAGCGCCGCCAAGACGCCGATGAACGTCAGAATCAGCCCGATGGTGATGGGGAGCGCGTCGCGCCACGACAGCGCGCCTGGCACCAGGCACGCGGTCTTCGGGTCAGAGGGCGAGTAGTGCACCGTGACCTTCGAGCCCGCGGGGAATTGCCGGGTCAACTGGCGCGCGGTGAGCTGGTCTCCGCCTCCCTCGATGCTGAACTCGACGACGTCCGAGGTGTAGGTGGCGGCCCCGACCTTGTACGAGTAGTTCACCTTGGCCGAGTAGGCGACGTTGCGGCGCGACCGGAAAGTCTCGACGTCCGAATTCACCACCAGGCCGTCGGTGGTCGGCCAGCCCGAGGCGCGCAGGGACAGGATGGGGTGCTCGACGCCGTAGAGGGTGAGCCAGATGCCGGCGACGAGGAGGCCGACCGCGAGGATGACGTTCTTCACCATGGGCGACTCCTCGATTCCGCTCGAAGTGAGCGGGAGACCTTCGGAGGGCGCACCCTAGACCGGCTCCGGCCCCGGCGCACCCGTCGCGTCGGATTGACCCAGGTCAGCCGCTTCGCGTGGATTAGATATGGACATCGCTTTGACGCGCGTGGATTCAATATATATATTCAATCCACGATGTCGAGCTTCGTCGTACGCGCTCTCGAATCATGGGTCGGACCCAGCCAGCGGGCGCCGTCCGACCCCATGGTCTTCCTCACGGGCCCGAGGCAGGTCGGCAAGACCGCTCTCGCGCGGCGGTGGTCGAGCGCCTATTTCAACTGGGACACGCCGCAGGTCAAACGCGCGCGTCTCGCCGACCCGTTCTTCTTCCGTGCCCCGCCTTCGCGGCTGGTGGTGTTTGACGAAATCCACAAGCGGCGCGACTGGAAGAAGATTCTCAAAGGTCTCTACGACTCACCCGACCGCGAGGAGAACTTCGTGGTCACGGGTTCGGGCCGCTTCGAGCAGTACCAGCGGGGCGGCGACAGCCTGCAGGGGCGATATGACCTGTTCCAACTCTGGCCGCTCACGGTCGACGAGATCTCGGCCGGCGCGCGCGCACCGGCGCGGCCGCGCGATTTTCGGACCTGGGAACCTTCGAGCGGGCCGGTCGACGATCGCGCGCTCGTCGAGCTCGGGGGTTTCCCCGTTCCCTTCCTGGCCGGCACGCAGACCCGGCTGCGCCGCTGGCAGGACCAGTACCTCGACCGCCTCATCCGGGAGGACGTGCGCGACTTCAGCGCGGTCCAACGGCTCGACCAGATGGAGCTCCTCGCGCGCCTGTTGCCGGCTCGAGTCTCGTCGCCGGTCTCCATGCTTTCGCTCGCGCAGGACGTCGAGGCCAGCCCTGTCGGCGTGAAGGGGTGGTTGAGGCTCTTCGAGACGCTTTACCTCGGCTTCTTGTTGCGGCCCTGGCATCGGCACATCCACCGGGCCGTGAAGCGCGAGCCT
>JAHFDQ010000626.1 GCA_023248915.1 Archangiaceae bacterium
GCTGGCCGGTGGTGGACACGGCTCGAACCACCAAGACGATGTTGTCGGACGGCACGTCGCGTCCCGCCTGCTCGTGGCTGCACGCCGCGGGGTACCCGGTCAAGGTGACGCGCAGCTCGCTGCTGTAGGTGGTGCCGCTCTCGCCCGCGCCGACGGTGGCGCTGGTGGTGGCATACGCGTCCTCGACCGCGCGCGGTTGGCCTTGCAGCATGCCCGTGACGGCGACCGTCCCGGTGGGCGCGCCGGCCACCGGGGCGGCGCATTCGGGGGGCGCCCCCGCGTCTTCGGGGCCGGCGTCGGACGGTGGAGCCCCCGCGTCCGTTGCACCGCCGTCGGACTGCGGCGCCCCCGCGTCCGCCATACCGCCGTCGGCCGACAGAACGCCCCCGTCCCAGGTTCCACCGTCGGACGGCGAGCCGCCCCCGTCCGAAGTTTCCGCGGCGTCTGCCTCGACGAGGCCGTAGTAGCTGAACCGGTCGGTCTGGAAAGTCCCCCGAGACCCGCTCACCGTCACGACCGCTCCGACTTCCCAGGTCGTGTCGTCGGGGTCGTCGAGCCGCGCCACCCGCAGGGTTCCGGCGGTGCGGTTGAGCGCGAGCTCGACGGTGACGGGGGTGCTGAACACAGTGCCGTGCGGCGTGAAGGCGAAGACGTCGCTGGCCAGGCTCGTTCCCGCGGGCAGCGCCGGCAGTTGGGCCGGGTCCGCGCGCGCGACGGAGATCTGCACGGCCGACCCCAACGCCCCCGCCGGCACGCGGACCGTGGCCTGGGTGCCGAGAGAAACCTCGCCGCCCGCCGCGCCTACTGTCGCGGAGGCGTCGTCAGAGGGCTTGCTGCACGCAGCCGACAGCGCGAGCACCGCCAGCGAAAGGAACAGAGGTCGATTCATCAGGTCCTCGGGAATTACGTGCTTTCCCTTCAAGCGTACCCTTTCTTGCGGGGCCGCCCTCGCGTTTTCTCACCGCGGAAGGACGCCGACCGTATAGTGCGCCGCCCATGCCGCCCAACTCGGTACGCACGCTCGTGGTCGGCGCCGGAATCACTGGGCTCGCGACCGCCGCTTCGCTTCCGGACGACGACTACCTCGTGCTCGAGGCCGACCGGGAAGTCGGCGGCTACTGCAAGACGGTGCGCCGCGAAGGCTTCGTCTGGGACTACTCGGGCCACTTCTTCCACTTCAAGCACCCCGAGGTCGAAGCCTGGCTCCGCGAGCGGATGGGCAAGCAGCGCGTGCGCACGCTGACGCGGCATTCGTTCGTCGCTTACGGCGGCCAGTGGCTCGACTTCCCGTTCCAGAAGAACATCCACCAACTGCCGCAACCAGAGTTCATCGACTGCCTGCACGACCTGTACTTCGCCGGGGGCGACGCCAAGGCTTCCAACTTCAAGGAGATGCTGCTGGGCCGGTTCGGCCGGGCCATCTGCGAGAAGTTCCTCTTCCCGTACAACGAGAAGCTGTACGCCTGCGACCTGGCCACGCTCGACCGCGACGCGATGGGCAGGTTCTTCCCCTACGCCGACGTCGCTGACGTCATCCGGAACATGAAGGCGCCGGACAACGGCGGCTACAACGCCACCTTCACCTACCCCGAGGGCGGAGCCGCCGAGTACGTCAAGGCGCTCGCGAGCGCGGTGCGGCCCGAGGCCCTCTCGCTGGGCGAGCCCCTCGTGTCCGTCGACCTGGCGCGAAAGCGGGCGCGCACCAGCCGCCGCGAGGTCAGTTTCGAACGCCTGGTGTCGTCGGTGCCCTTCCCGCAGCTCTTGAAGATCGCCGGCCTGTCGCACGACGCGTCAGTCTTCTCGTGGAACAAGGTGCTGGTCTTCAACCTGGGCTTCGACCGGAAGGGGCCGCGGGACGTCCACTGGGTCTACTACCCGGACCGGGACCGCTCATTCTACCGGGTGGGCTTTTACGACAACATGTTCGACGCCGACCGGATGAGCCTCTACGTCGAGCTGGGCTTCCCGCGCGGCGCGCCCATCGACGTCGACGCCATGCGAGAGCGCGTGCTGCAGGACCTGGAAGCCGAGGGCCTGGTGAAGGGCCACAGGCTGGTGGCCCACCACTCGGTGGTGATGGACCCGGCCTACGTGCACCTGACCCGCGCCTCGATGGCCGAGCACCGGCGCCTGGCCGCGGTGCTGCGCCAGCACGGGGTGCACTCCATCGGCCGCTACGGCGGGTGGACCTACTGTTCCATCGAGGACGACATCATCGAGGCGCGGGCGTTGACCCTGAGCCTCGGCTGACTCGGGGCGAAGGGGCCGCGTTGTTGCCGCGGACAGACGGGGACAGCGCAGCCGGACGAAGCGCTAGCGCTTCCAGGTGCGGCGCTACCGCAGCCCGACGCGGCGCAGCGCCCAGGCGAGCGGCGTGGTGGTCCTGCCCTGCACCCGCACCTCGCCCTGGCCCGCTTGACCGAGCCGGCGCTCGCGGTTGTCGACCTCGACCAGCACCCGCACGGTGCCCGCGCCGCCGGCCGCGCCCGAACCGACTTGCGCCACCCGCCCCTCGGCCGAATTTCCCTCGGCCACGACGGTGACAGACTGGGCGGGCTCGAGCAGCTCGGCCTCGGCGCCCGAGACGTAGGCGGTGGCCAGAAGCTCGCGGGCGTCGCGCAGGACGGCCAGCGTCTCGCCCTTCGCGGCGTGGCGGCCGGCGGCCGTGCCCGGCGTCAGCGCGACGTAGCCAGCGGCCGGCGCCGTCACTGCCGCGTCGGCCTCTTCCCGGCGGGCCCGCTCGCGCTCTTCGATCTTGGCCACCAGGGTCGACGCGAGCACGGCCAGTTGCGCCGAGCTGCTGACGCGCTCCAGCGCCGCCTTCGCTTCGTCGAGGGCCTTGTGTCGCGCGGCGACCGCTTCGCGGGCCTGCGACAGCTTCGCCGCCGCCGGCTTCCTCGGAGCCGACTCGAGCCGCGCCAGCGCTTGCGCTGCCGCCTCGGCGTCGCGCTCGGCGCGAGTGACCGCTGCTTGCGCCTGGCGGACGGCGGGGCGTCTGGCGGCCGTCTTCAACCCCTGCACCTGCGCCTCGAGCGAGACGACCTCGGCGCGCAACCGGTCGAGGCGCACCTTGCTTTCCGTGACGTCGAGCTTGAAGAGCTCGGCCCCGGGCTCGACCCACTGCCGCTCGCCCGCGGTGACGGCCCGCAGCACCAGATCGCGGTTGGCGACCACCGGCCGTTCCACCTTGGGCCGAAGCAGGCACCGCACCCGAAACGTCTCGTGGAGCGGCACCTTCGCGGCCGCGACGCCCGCCGCGGCGACCAGGGCCACCGCCACCCACCGGCCCCACCTGCGCGGCCGTGGAGCCGGCTCG
>JAHFDQ010000627.1 GCA_023248915.1 Archangiaceae bacterium
ATGGCGGCCCTTTGGACGTCTCCGAACGCTGTCGTGCCGTTCCAGCCTGCGAGGACGTAGAGGTAGCCGTTGTAGGCGACGCTGGTGTGGTAGTTGCGAGCGTTCGCAAAGGGCATGGTGGCGGCCCAGGTTCCGACGGTGCCGTCGGCGTTGATTCGCGCCACCTGCACATCGTTGTAATACGTCCCTGAAGAATTCGTGCCACCGACGACATATAGGTAGCCGTTGTAGGCGACACTCGCGAGTCCCGATCGCGGGTTCGGGAAGGCGGTGGTAGCGGCCCAGGTTCCCAACGTGCCGTCGGCGTTGATTGGCGCCACCCGAACGTCATTGCGAACCCCGGAACCCCAACCCCCGATGACATAGAGATATCCGTTGTAGGCGACCGAAGCGTGTTGGTAGCGGCCTGTGGGAAATGGCGTGGTGGCAACCCAGGCGCCAACGGAGCCGTCCGCATTGATGGGCGCCACCTGAACGTCACTGAGGTTCGATGTACCGTCGTAGCCACCGATGACGTAAAGGTAGCCATTGTAGGCCACGCTCGTATGGAAGTACCGCGCACCAGGGAAGCTCGCAGTCGCGTTCCAAGTTCCCACTCCCCACATCGTCTTGCCCCGCTGCACCTGGTCGGCCGAGATCTCCACGCCCCCTTCGTTGTTTCCCCCCAAGGCGAAGTCGGCGGTGAGAGTCACGAGCACGGTCGGGTCGATGGAGATGGGGTACGTCAGGCCCGAAGGCAAAGTGGCGGTCAGGCGCATCAGCGAACCGTCGAGCTCGAACCTCGCGACGCCGCGAGAAGCGCGCCCCGATGCGTCCCGGACCACTGGCGCCGGAATCCGGTACGAGAGGGAGTCCGACGGGCCGAAGAAGATGTCGACGTTGCCTTGTCCATCGAGACGCGCCTCGAGGCCGGTGTCGAGAGCCAGGTCCCACTCGAAGGACAACACTTCCCCGAGAGGACGCGTCAGCACGATGTCTTCTTTGACGCCGTTCGGCCGAGGCGTGAAGACCACCGCCGCTCCCGCCCTCGGCGCCGGGTAGACGACGGCGCCTTGACGGATTCGTCCGTCGCCGAGTTTCAGCGGGCCGGCGACGGACCGAAGAGTCAGCCCTGAGGCGAGGTCGTGCCGCTTCACCCGCACGCTGCCCGAGGCCTTGCCGAATCGCGCCTCGTATCTCGAGAGGCCGGCCGCCGGCCTCGGCGCCGGGGAGAGCGACGACCCGAAGGTGAATTCTCCGTTCTCGGCGTCGAGCGCGATCGCGGCTGCCGACACCGCGGGGAAGAGGCGCGAGTCGGAGAGGGCGGCCTCTACCGGGGCAGGCACTGCTCCGCGGTCGCAGGAGAAGCAAGCGAAGGCGACGAGCAACGTCAGAACGAGAGCGCGCACCTGGAATCAGCTTGGCTGCCTACTTCGGACTCCAGCCCTTCGAGAGCGACTCGAAGTGGACAGCGAGCTGTGCTTCGAACTCCTTCAAGCCCCCAATCTGCTTGTCGAAGTCATTGTAGTTGCCGGGGGGCAGTTCCACCGCCCGCTGCATCAACTCACCGGTGGGGCCAACCGAGCCGGCCCCAACTGTTCCAGATGACCTTCCGACGTGTGGGGACATGAGTACGAGACTACTCCCGCCTCGCGAGCGGCTGTCAATCGGACTGGCTTCGGACAGTCGCGTCCCCGCACTGCTAGACTCAGCGCACCGAGGGCGCTATGCCAGTCGAAGTCATGAGAACCGCGGGGGCTCGAGTGTATCTGACGGCCTGCCTCCTCTCGGCGCTGGCGCCGCCGGCGTGGGCCCAGACCTTCCAGTACCGAAACACGATTCAGATTACCGGAGTCACCGGCGGGCCTCACGCCCACTTTCCCGTGCTCTTCAGTGTCACTGACCCACACCTGGCGACCGTATCGAACGGAGGACGGGTGCAGGACGCGGCGCACAACCCGCCCTACGACGTGGTGTTCCGAGACTCCGACGGCATCACCAAGCTGGACCACGAGATCGAGCTCTACGATCCGGCCGTGGGCCTGGTGATCGCTTGGGTGAGGGTGCCCTCGCTGACCAACAAGACCCTCTTCATCGACTATGGCAATCCCGGGCAGGTGACTGCGACCGCCAACCCCGCCGGAGTTTGGCTGGAGGGCGGGGCCAATTCGTTCAAGACGGTGTGGCACATGGGGCAAGGGGTGGGTGTGACCGACGGGGGGCTGTTTCCCATTCTGGACAGCACCCAGAATTCCGAGAACGGCGTGTTCCGCTCGGGTTCCAAATCGGTGCCGATCTCGAACGGGCAGATCGGCCGGGCGCAGTTTCTGACCCCGATCAACACCACGGGCATCGAGAACAGCTTGTTCTCGGCGCTCATCGGCTTCCCGTTCACCCTGTCGGTCTGGTCCACCGCCAACGGCTCCGAGGGTTTCTTTCGCGCCGCGCTCAGCGTGGGGCACGCCGGTGGAGAGAACTTCTCGGTTGGGTGGGACTCCACCGATGGCCAGGTCCGCATGCTCGCGGAGAACGCTCCCACCCAGCAGTTCTTCGACGGGCCCCATGTTGGGTTGGACAAGTGGACCTATCTCGTGGCGACCTTCGCGAGCCCGACCCAGCGCACTCTGTACGTAGACGGACAGCCGGCGGGCAGCGACGTCACTTCCGTCGCAAGCGTGTCGGCCTACGACTATCTCAGCGTGGGGAGCAAGCCGACCACCAGTCTGGGTCTGATGAAGGTCGACGAGGTTCGCGTCGCCTCGATGGACCGCAGCAACGCCTGGGTCAATACCGAGTTCGACAACCAGAGCTCTCCCTCCACCTTCTACTTCTACAACACGGCCAACGAAGTTGGCCCCGCGACCGACGGCGGCACCCGTCTCGCCTTCACCGTGCAGCCGACGAACGCCGCCGCGGGTGCGGTGCTCAGTCCTCCGGTGCAGGTGACGGTGCAAGATGCTGTGGGGGGCACGGTAGCCAGTTCTTCGGCGGCGATCTCCGTGGCGATCGGCAACAACCCCGCAGGTGGCACGCTCGGCGGCACGGTGAACGCGAACGCGGTGAATGGCGTGGCCACATTCAGCAACCTCACTGTTGACCGGGCGGGCGCCGGCTACACACTTACTGCTTTGGCGGCTGGGCTCATCGGGGACACCAGCTCGCCATTCAATTTGACTGCTTCTCCGGATGCCGGCGCTGATGCCGGCGCTGATGCCGGCGCCTCGGGCGATGCGGGGACGGGCGACGGCGGAGTCGCGGACGGTGGCGGTGGCGGCGGCGGTGGCGGTGGCGGTGGTGGCGGTGACGGCGGCGGCGGCGGCGGCGGTGGTGGCGGTG
>JAHFDQ010000208.1 GCA_023248915.1 Archangiaceae bacterium
CGGTCGCGGGCGAAGAGGTGCTGGTCCACTTCTGGGACATTCGCGAGCGAGCGGCCCGGCGCGACAAGATCGCCGCGCTGGCGCGGCTCGGCCTCGCCGTTCAGGCCGAGCAGACCGACGAGCAGATCTTCCGGCTGGTTTTGGAGGCGCTGGCTTCCCTGGGCCTGTGGGTGAACCTGCTCGAGCTGGTGGGCGAGTCCGCCCGGGTCCGGCTCGAAGCGGCCCCGGCGCGGGTCGTCGCGGTGCTCGAACGGCCGCCGGCGAACCCTTCGCCCTCCGGGCTCGACCCGAAGCGGTCGCCCTGGCTCGAGGCGTCGCTCGCGCGCGGGTCGGGCTACTCCGACGACGCGCCGTTCGACCTGGCCCTGCCCGCCGCCGGCCCGGCGGGCGATGCGCTGCGCAACACCTGGGTCGAGGCAGGCCTTCAGAGGGCGATCGCCATTCGCGTCGACGTGCGCCGCCGGCCGGCAGCCCTGCTGGTGGTGGCGGGCGGGTGGCTGACGCCCGAGGAAGTGCCGGCGCTGCAACTGTTGGGGGCGCAGGTGTCCTCGGCGCTGGAAGCCGCGAGCACCATCGCTGACCTTTCCCGGCGCAACGCCGAGCTCGCCGCGCTGAACCGGCTCGCCGCGCTGGCCGGGTCGGCGACCGACCTGCCCTCGCTGTTCGAGCGGGGCACGGCGGAGATCGGCGCTGCGCTCGGCGGCGTCACGGTGACCGTCTTCCTGGTCGACGAACAGGCTCCGGAGGCCCGGCTGGCCTACCAGCACGGTGGTTCACCCGAGGCAAAGCGCTGGCTCGGCGACGCGCTCGCCGACCTCGAGGCCGCGCGGCAGATTGCCTTGGACCGCATGGGCGAAGGCCAGGTCTGGCCGAGAGCCTCGGCGCGCGAACCTTGGCGCTCGCTGCTCGAGCGCGCGGGGCAGACCGTCGCCGCGACGGTCCCGCTCGTCTCTCGGGGCACGAGGGTGGGGCTGCTCGCTGTCGGCTTCGTGGGGCCGCGGGGCATCGACTCGGCCGAGCTCGATCTGTTGCGGGCGATGGGGTCGCACTTCGCGGCGGCCGTCGAGGCGCAGCGGCTGCTCGAGGACCTGCGGGTGCGCGTCGCCGACCTGGGTCTGTTGCACGAGGTGGGCCGGTCGCTGGTGGCGACGCTCGACCCCGAGCAGGTGCTCGATCTCGGCGTCCGCAACCTGGCCCGCAGCGTCGGCGTCTCAGAGGCGTTTCTCCTCTTGGAAGACCCGCTGGCGCAGAAGCTGGTCATCCGCGCCGTGTCGGGCGAGCACCCCGAGCTCGTGGGCCGGAAGCTTTCGCTTTCGCCCAAGAACCGGTCGGTGGCGGCGCTCGCCTTCCTGACGCGGGCTCCGGTGGTCGTCGAAGACGGCGCCACCGACCCGAGGGTCGACGCGACGCTCCGGACCATCACCGGCGGCCGGGCCTACCTGGCGCTGCCCCTCATTTTGAGGGACCGGGCCATCGGGTCGGTGGTGATTCTCGACCCGCTCGCGCCGCGCCGGTACACGGCCGCCGAGATCGAACGGGCCTCGGCCATCGCCAACCAGCTCGCGGTGGCGGTCGAGAACGCCCGGCTGTACGCCGACCTTCGCGACAGCTACGCGGCGCTCGAGCGCGCCCAGGTGCAGCTCGTCGAGAAGGAACGTCTGGCCGCGCTCGGCACCCTGGCGGCGGTGGTCGCCCACGAGGTGCGCAACCCGCTGGGTGTCATCTTCAACTCGCTCGGGTCTCTGAAGCGCCTGGTCAAAACGGACGGCGACGCGCAGCTGCTCCTGTCCATCGTCGGGCAGGAAGCCGAACGGCTGAACCGCATCGTCGGAGACCTGCTCGACTTCGCGCGGCCGAGCGCCCCCGCGCTGCGTCCCGAACCGCTCGAGCGCGTGCTCGACGACGCGGTCGGCGCGGCCCTCGGAGGGCGCACCGGCATTCGCCTGGTGCGCGACATCGACCCGGCCCTGCCCCAGGTTCCGATGGACGAGCGGCTGCTGCGGCAGGCGGTGCTGAACATCGCCCTGAACGCCATGCAGGCGATGCCGCTCGGCGGCACCCTCACGGTGCGCGCCTGCCCCGACGTGGGCCGCCGCGGGCCGGCCGCCCGGGTCGAGCTCTCGGACACCGGGTCGGGAATTTCGTCGGAAGCCCGGGCGCGCATCTTCGAGCCGTTCTTCACCACCAAGGCCACCGGCACCGGCCTCGGGCTGGCTTTGGTGAAGCGCATCGTCGAAGACCACCGCGGCGAGATCGAAGTCGCCAGCGAACCGGGCCGGGGCACCACCTTCACGTTGAGGCTGCCGCTCGAAACCTAGACGTACCCGAAGCGCCGGCGCAGCAGCCACTCCGCGCCCAGGAAGCCCACCAGCACCACCAGGTAGTACCAGCGGTCCCACAGGGGCCGGTCCTTGCTCCGGCCGACCTCGACCACCGGCGGGTCGAGCAGCGGCACCGCGGCCAGGCTCGCGCCGGGCAGGCGCAGGGCGCGTCCCCCGGTCAGCTTTGCGATGTCCTCGAGCAGCTCGGGCCGCACCGAGGCGTCGGCCAGCTCGGGGCCCACTGCCCGCACCGCTACCGCGTCTTCGCCTTCGCCGAGCGCCTGCCCCGCCCGGCGGGCCTGGGCCAGCAGCTTGTACGCGCCCGCTTCGGGAGGAGGGAATTCGATTCGCGCCTCGCCGTCGGAGCCGGCGGTGACGGTCTGGGTGGCCAGCACCTGCTGCAGCGCCACCGAGAACAGGTCGACCCTCACTTCCGCGCTTGCCGCGGGCTGGTAGTCGGGCAGGCGGGCAACTACCAGCACGCCCACCGGTTTGCCCGGTTCGACCGAGGGCGGGTCGGCGGTCACCTTCAGGGTGGTGAGGTCGGGGTCTCGCACCAGCCAGCGCAGGGCGTTGCCCCAGAACCGGTCGTACTGGTGCGACGGGGCGCCGGTCGCGTGCGAAGGGAAGGCCCAGTACCAGCTCGAGTCGACAGTCAGCGCCAGCGACCGCCCGCGGCCGTAGTCCCACAGGGCCAACACCGGGGCGCTCTTGCCGTCCACGGTGGCGAACGGGTGGTCGAGCAGGACGGTTGCCCCCGGCTTGGCCCGGGTGAGGTTGGCGCCCGGCACCGCCGGCAGCGACGTCCAGGCCGCCTCGCTCGCGACCGGCCCGGCTCCCAGCGCCGTCACCGGATGGCGCAGCCCGTCGGGGGTGAGTCGCGGCTTGAACGAGTCGAGGCTCGCGCTCTGCCCCGAGGGCTCGACCGGCAGCGCCAGGCCGAGGGTGGGGAAGGTGGCGCGCCCTTCCCCGAAGGCGTGGTCGCCGCCGATCATCGCGAAGCCGCCGCCGTTGAAGACGTAGCGTTCGAGGTTGCGCTCGTAGAGCGAGATGGACAGGTCGGGGCTGGCGTACCCGAAGTTCTGGAAGACGACGACGTCGAAGGTGTCGAGCTTGGTGTCGAAGATCTCTTCCATCGGGAAGGGAATCAGCGACAGCTCGCGGTCCTGCCGGCTGGGCGGCACGCCTGTGTCGTCGGACATGGTGCGCAAGATGTAGAAGCTGACCAGGTCGACGTTGGCGTCCTGGCGCAACAGGCCCCTGAGGAAGCGCTCATCCCAGCTCGGGCGGCCGACGACCAAGAGCACCCTCACCCGGTCGCGGATGACCTTCAGCACGAACGACCGCGAGTTGTTCTCGGTGACCGCCTCGTCGGGAAACACCGGCACCGTGACCGTGTAGACGAACCGGCCGGTCTGGTCGGGGGTGAAGGTGAAGCTGACCGGCAGGGACTGGTCGTCGCGGTCGAACCGAACCACCTTGGTCGCCACCACCTGCCCTTCGCGCTTCAGGACGACCGGTAGGTCCTGCCCGGAGAAGCCCCGGCCCCGCACCTCGACCTCGACGCCGATGGAGTTGCGCACGAAGGCGAAGTCGTCGACCTTGATCGTCTCGACGGCCAGGTCCTTCAGGTTCTCGCGACCGACCAGCACCGTCGTCACCGGCACGCCCAGCTCGGCCAGCGCGACGCGCGCGCGGCCCACCGCCCCCTGCGCCAGCTCGGCGTTGTCGGCGCCGTCGCTGAAGAGGACGACGCCCGACAGCCGCTTCGACGCCCCGCCCTGCTCGCCCGCCTTCACCTGCCGCAACGCCCCGAGCAGGTCGGTTCGACCGCCGCGCGGGGGGGCCGCGCGCATGGCAGAAACTTCGATGGGCCCGAGCTCGGAATCGAAGCCGTCGGTCTCGACCGAGAACCGGTCCCTCAACGAGGCCAGCTCGGGCGCGAGCGCATCGAGGGCGTCGGCCACCTGCTGGTACCGGCTCTTGCCGCCCGGCTCGCCGGGGAAGCCCATCGACGCCGACCGGTCGACCAGCAGCGCCACCCGGTTCCGCACCCGCGCCACCTGAAGGTCGCGCACCCCGGGCTCGAGGAGGAAGAACAGGGCGCACAGCCCCGCCCCGACCCTGAGCGCCCACAGCGCCCGGCGGCGCGCGCGAGACGGTTCCTTCCGGACGCCGAGCCCCGCCAGCACCACGCCCAGCACCACCAGCGCGGCGAGGGCGGCGAGCCCCCACGGCGCGAGCGGCGACAGGCTGACCAGCTTCCAAGCGTTGTAGGCCGGAGGCGTCATCGCCTCTTGGCCATGATGGACTTCAGGTGGACCGCGTCGTCCTTGTAGTCGAGGCAGAGCGCGTACATGCACAGGTTGATGCCCAGCCGGAAGGCCACCTCGCGCTGCGCCTCGCCCCCGGGCACCACCTCGAGCTCGTACCCGCCGGCCTCGTCGCGGTTCCACGCGCCGGCCAAGTCGTTCTGCGAGTACATCACCGCGGCGCGCTTTCCGACGAAGCACGCCTCGAGCTGGGGCTTCACCAACAGCCGGCCGGGAGCCGCGTCGAGCATGAAGAAGCTCTTGAAGACGACGTGCGTCGACGGCACGGGCGTCAAAGGGCTCTGGGGCAGCACCCGGGTGACTTCCCGGCGGAACGCGACGTCGAACCCGGTGCCGTTCGAGCCGTCGTTCGCGTCGGCCAAGAGGAAGCCTCCGAAGGTGAGATAGCGCCTGAGGTTCTCGATCTCGGCGGCGCCCAGCGGCGGCATCTCGCCGTCCCCGCCCAGGTAGAGGAACGGGTGCTCGAACAGCTTCGGGCTGGCGAGCGAGAACGGGCGGGCGTCGGGGATGACGTCGACCGAGGTGCGGCGTTGCAGTTCCCACGCGAGGCGCCGCAACCCCGACAGTCGGGTGTCCCAACGGCCGCCGTGCTGGGCGACCGCGGGGATGAAGCGGGCGCTGTCGCCGAACGCGAGGGCGCGCCGCGCCACCGGCAGCGAGGCGAGCGCGCACAGGAACGTCCGTCGGGACAGCGGGCCGGGCCTTCTGCGCATCGGCCCCTATATACCCGTGACGGCCGCTCGGATTCCCCGATATATGGCGCCCATGGCGAAGAACGGGCGCAAGCGAAAAGGGGCCGAGCCGGCGTCGGGCCCCGCGGCGGCGCCCGATTCGCTCTTGGAAGCGGCCTTCCTCTGCTTCGAGGCCGGAGACATGGTGGGCGCGCGCCGCGCCGCCAAGAAGCTGCTGGCCGGCACGCCCACTCCGGCGGACGAGGCGGCGGCGAAGCGGCTGGCCCCGGTGCTGCGGGTGCCCGTGCCCCCGGGGGCCCCCGAACCGCCCCCCGCCTCGGTCACCGAGTTGGCCGGGTTACTCGTGTCGCGCACCTGGGTGCCCCAGAAGGCCTACGCCTTCGCGGCCCTGGCCCTAGCCGTCTTCATCGGATTGGTGCTCTTGGCGCTGTCCCGCTCGTAAGCGTCGGGGGCTTCGTGTCGTTCTTCCAGGCATTCGCCGCCTATCGCGCGCTCGACCCGGCCGGCTGGGTGGGCATCTACCGGCACGTCCCCGCGGGAGCCGGCGTCGTGGCGGCGATCGCGGGCCTCGCGCTCTTACTCGTCGGAGGCGGCCGGGCCTTTCGCGTCGTCGCCGGCCCGGTGGGGGCCCTGGCCGGGTTCGCCTGGGCTCCGGGCGTGGCCGAGAAGCTCGGTGTCACGGGGCTCGACCCTCAAGTCGCGGCCGGAGCGGCGGTCGCGCTCGGGGTGCTGGGGCTGGGCTTCCCCCCCGGGGCCGTCTTCTTCGCGTTCGGGCTGCCGGCCGGGCTCGCGGTCGGGGGTTTCGTCGCCCGGTCCGACTTCATGATCGGCTTCGCGCCGGCATTCCTGCTGGTGGGAGCCGCGTCCGCCTTCTTCCACCGGTACGTCGCCTGCGTCGCCGCGTCGATGGTCGGCGCGTGGCTGCTGCTCATCGGGCTGCTCGCGGCCCTGCACCAGGTGGGGGGCGTCGTCGGCGCGGTGACGGCGCAACCCTGGGGAGTAATTCTAGCGGCCGCCCTGGTCGCCATCGCCGGCTCGGTTTTTCAGCTCGCCGTCCGCCCGTCGCCCGAGGAAGCCGAGCGCCGCCAGGTCGAGACCGCCATCGCCAAGCGGAAGGCCGCCGACCAGACTGCGCTGGAAGAACGCTGGGCCAACTACTCGGCCAAGAAGAAGTAGCTGACCGTTCAGTCCTTGTGCGCTTCGTGATAGGTGGCGGCCCAATGGGCCAAGCGAAGAAGAAGGAAAGAGAACCCTCGGCCGAGCCGCCGCTCGATTCCCCCCCGTCGGAAGGGTGGGTGAAGCCCGCGGGGCTGACCCGCCGCGGCTGGGCCGTCATCGGCGCCATCGTGTTCTGCGTCAACCTGCCGCTGATTCACTACTACCTGCTCAGGCCCGAGCCCGAGGCGACGGTCACCCTGCCCTTCCGCGACGACTTCTCGGACTTCGGGACGGTGGCGAAGAACTACTGGACCACCGGGGGCCTCTGGCGCGCCGAGAACGGCGAATTGGTCGCCCCGGGCGCGAAGAACAACCCGCTCTGGCTGAAGGCGAAGCTGCCCGACGACGTGGCGGTCGAGTTCGACGTGCGGTCGGCCTCGAACGACGGCGACATTCGCCTCGAGCTGTTCGGCAACGGGGTGGACCACGCCTCGGGGTACGTCTTCATCCTCGGAGGCTGGAACAACTCGCTGTCGGTCATCGGCCGGCTCGACGAGAACGCCCCGCCGATGGCGCGAATTCAAGAGCTGGCCACCCGCGCGGCCCAGACGCAGGGCAAGCCGGGCGCGGGGCTGGTCGAGACCGGCGTCTACCGCGCCGACACCCGGGTTCGGGTCGAGAAGCCGGGGCCGGCGCAGGTGGGCCGTCGCTACCACTTCCGAATCGAGCGGCGCGGCACGCTGCTGCGGTGGTACGTCGACGGCCAGCCGTACCTCGAGTTGAATGATCCGCTCCCCCTGAAGGGCCCGGGCCACGACCGGTTCGCCTTCTCGGACTGGGAGGCCCAGCTCTACTTCGACAACCTCGCCATCGGCCCGCCGGGTGAACCGCTGGCCTCGGCTCCTCCTCCGGTCGTCGCTCCCCCCCCCTCGGCGTCGCCTGGACCGTTCGCCGACGACTTCGACCGCGTTCGACTGGGCGACGACTGGAACGTGACCGGGCCCGGTTCGGCCGTGCTCGAGGACGGCGCGGTGGTTGTGCAACAGACGCACAACCGGCCGGTGTGGCTGCGCCGACCGATGCCCGCCGACGCGGTCATCGACTTCGACTGCTGGACGGACGACCCGCAAGGCGACATCAAGATCGAGGCCTGGGGAGACGGCCGGTCGTTCTTCGCGGGCGACCCGCGCGCGGCGTACACGGCGACCGGCTACGTGTTCATCTTCGGAGGCTGGCCCAACACCGCCTCGGTGCTGGCCCGAAGGGAAGAGCACGCGCACGCCCGGGTCGAGCGCACCGACGTGCCGGTGCAGCCCGGCAAGCGGTACCACCTACGCGTCGAGCGAAGGGGCGGCCGCATCGACTGGTCGGTGGACGGCAAGCCCTTCCTACAGCTCGACGACCCGGCGCCGCTGACAGGCCCTGACAACTCGTACTTCGCGTTCTCGGGCTGGGAAACGAAGGTCCACTTCGACAACCTTCGGGTGGCGGCGCTCTAGCTCGACTGCACCGGCTCGAGGCTCAGGCCCGAGGGTCGCCCAGGTGCCGGCAGACGCGCCGCGCGTCCTCGTCGGACAGGTAGGCGAACTGCACCGACCGGTACCGACCACCCGTCGCCGGCTGGTCGTCGATGATGAGCCCGCGCACCGAGACCGCCACGCCCCCATCGGGCAGCGCCAATTCGAGCGTCACCTCGCGCCCGGGCGGAGTGGGCCCGTCGGGCGCCAGGTACCGCATGCCGAGCACGCCCAGGTCCACCGCCCGGGCGGTCAGGCAATGGCCCGAGGCCGTCTCGCGCACCGCCAGCTCAACATTCATTCGCGTGAAATTGCGCCGTTCGTCGTTGTCCATGAACCCTCCGTCGAGAGGGCGATGGTCCGCCGGCCCGAGCGGAAGTCAAGGAAGCTGCCCCCAAGCGCAGGCCCTACCCCTTCGGCACCGCCACCAGGTCGAAGTCGGGAATCTGCGAGCGCATGTACTCGCGCATGCGCACGATGAGCGCCGCCTCGACCTGGCGCGCCCGCTCGCGGCTGACGCCCCACCGGGTGCCGATGTCCTGCAGGGTGAGCGGTTCGTCGGCGACCAGCCGCTTGTCGAACAGGTAGCGTTCCTTCTCGTCGAGCCCCTTGGCGAACTCGGCGAGCTTCTCCTTGAACAGCGCCTTGAGCTGCTCGTTGCCGAGCTTCTCGTCGGCGGGCACGGCCGAGGAAGGCAGGCCCCGGTCGGCGCGCGTCGTCTTGCCGTCGTCGCCGAGCGGCGCGTCGAGCGACAGCTCGTCGTGGCCCAGGCGCTGGTCCATCTCGACCACGTCCGCTTCGGTCACGTGCAGCCGTTCGGCGAGCAGCTTGGGGGTGGCCTCGAAGCCCTGGGACAGCAGCCTCTCCTGTTCCTGGCGCAGCTTGAAGAAGAGCTTCCGCTGGGCCTCGGTGGTACCGACCTTCACCATCTTCCAGTTGTCCATGATGTACCGGAGGATGTAGGCCCTTATCCACCAGACCGCGTAGCTCGACAGCTTCACGCCGCGGTCGGGGTCGAACTTCTTCACCGCCTGCATGAGGCCGATGTTGCCTTCCTGGACCAGGTCGAGCAGCGACATCGGGTTGCGGTGGTACTGGTGCGCGAGCTTCACCACCAAGCGCAGGTTCGACGCGACCAGGCGGTAGGCGGCCTTCACGTCTCCGGTGTCGCGGTAGCGCACGGCCAGCGCGTGCTCTTCCTCGCGGGTGAGCAGCGGGTGGCGGGTGACCTCGGCCATGTAGGCCTGCAGCGGGTCTCGGGAAACCAACCCGCGCTCGGGCTCGAACTTCGCGGCGGGCCCGGGAACCCGACTCAGAACCTCGACGGCGAGGTCGCCCGGGTCGGCCTCGTCCTCAGTCCCCTCGGGAGCGAGCACCTCGACGTCCGGCCGTTCGGCCGGGCTGTCGGCGGGCCGGTCGACCGGCCCCTTCTTTTTTCCGC
>JAHFDQ010000209.1 GCA_023248915.1 Archangiaceae bacterium
TTCTCGACGTCGCCCACGACCTAGGCCTCGGCCCGGACGACCTGATGTTGTTCGGCCCGCACATGGCGAAGCTGACTCTGCCGGTGGTGCACTCGCTCGCCGACAGGGGGCCCCGAGGGCGCATCGTGCTGGTCTCGGCGATGAACCCGACGAAGCACGGCGAGGGCAAAACCACCATGTCAATCGCCATCGCCCAGGGCCTACGCCGCCGTGGGCGCAAGGTGGCGCTCGCCCTGCGCGAACCGTCGCTCGGCCCCATCTTCGGAGTGAAGGGCGGCGGCACCGGCGGAGGCCGTTCGACGCTCGAGCCCTCGGCGCGCATCAACATGCACTTCACCGGCGACCTGCACGCGGTCACCGCGGCGAACAACCTCTTGGCGGCGCTGTGCGACAACGCGGTGAACTTCCCCGGGAAAACCGAGCTCGACCCGCGGCGCATCGTCTGGCGGCGCGCGCTCGACATGAACGACCGCTTTCTCCGGCACATGGTGATCGGCCTCGGGGGGCCGGCCAACGGCTTCCCGCGCGAGGACGGCTTCGACATCACCGCCGCCTCCGAGGTGATGGCCATCTTGTGCCTGTCGTCCGGCATTCCTGATCTCAAGGCGAGGCTGGCGCGAATCCTGGTGGGGTTCGACTCGAAGGGCGGGCCGGTCACCGCCGGCATGCTGCAGGCCGCCGGGGCGATGGGAGCGCTCCTGTCCGACGCCATCCTGCCCAACCTGGTGCAGTCGGCCGAGGGGGTGCCAGCCCTGGTGCACGGCGGCCCGTTCGGGAACATCGCGCACGGCTGCAACAGCATCATCGCCACGCGTTCGGCCGCGGCGCTGGCCGACTACGTCGTCACCGAGGCCGGCTTCGGGTTCGACCTGGGGGCCGAGAAGTTCTTCGACATCAAGTGCCGCACGGCCGGGCTCTGGCCCCGCGCGGTGGTGCTGGTGGTGACGGCTCGGGCGCTGCGCTTCCACGGCGGCGACGGCGACCTCGCGGCGCGCGGGTCGGAAGCGTGCCGCACCATCGAGTGCGGCCTCGCCAACCTCGACCGGCACGTCTCGAGCGTGCGGGCCTTCGGGTTCGACCCGGTCATCGCCATCAACGCCTTCGACACGGACACCGAGGACGAGCTCCGGACGGTGGAAGAGGGCTGTCGTTCCCGCGGGCTCGACTTCGCCCGGTGCCGGGGCTACTCGCAGGGCGGCGCGGGTTCCGAAGAGCTGGCCGACAAGGTGGCCGCCGCGGCCGACCGGCCGGCGCCTCCGCCCCGGTTCCTCTACGCGCTCGAGGACTCGGCCGAGCAGAAGATCGAAGCGGTCGCGACCCGCATCTACGGCGCCCGCGAAGTCTCTTACACCCGCGAGGCCAAGAAGGGGCTCGAACGGCTGAAGGCGCTGGGTTTCACCGGCACGCCGGTCTGCATCGCCAAGACGCACCTGTCGCTCACGGACGACCCGGCGGCGATCGGCCACCCCAAGGACTTCGAGCTCACCGTCCGGTCGGTGCGCATGTCCGCGGGCGCCGGCTTCCTCCTGGTGCTGACGGGCGACATCGTGACGATGCCGGGGCTGCCGAAGGTGCCGGCGGCGCAGCACCTCGATCTGACCGACGCCGGCGAGGTGGTGGGACTCGGGTAGCGACGGCTAGGTGAGCTGCAGCACGCGGTCTTCCAGCTTCCGGCCGCGGCTGACACCGAGGATGAGCACCTCGCGCGCGACCAGCAGGCCGACCGTCCGGGTGATGACCTCTTCCGGGGCGCCGCCCGTGGTGTCGAACTGCACCGTCAGCACGCCCGACGGGTCGAGGGTGGCCGCCCGGACTCCCGGCAGCGCGCGCACGTCGGGCAGCGGCACGTTGCCGCGGGCCACCTGCACCCGGAACTCGGCCGCCTGCGACGTCATCTCGGCCATGGTGGCGGCGGTGACCAGGTTGCCCCGGTCGAGCAACGCGGTGGCGTCGCAGAGCTCTTCCAATTCCTGAAGGTTGTGGCTGGACACGACAACCGTGTGCCGGCCCTTCATGTCGCGGATGAGCTGGCGCACCGCGGCGGCGATCTTCGGGTCGAGCCCGGCGGTGGGTTCGTCGAGCAGCACCACCGGCGGAGCCCCCATCAGCGCCTGCGCCATCGAGACGCGCTTGGCCATGCCGTGCGACAGCGCGCCGGCGGGCAGCTTCCAGGTCTCGGGCAGCCCCACCTTGTCGAGCGCTTCCTTGGCCTCGCGGGCGGGGTCGGCCAGGCCCGACAGCCGCGCCCAGTAGGTCAAGAGCACACCCACCGGCCACGCCGGCGGCAGCACGGCGTCCTGCGGCAGCACGCCCACCTTGCGCTTCAGCGCCCCGGGAGTCGAAGGGTCGGCGCCGAGAACGCGCAGGCCGCCGGCATCGGGGAAGAGGTAGCCGCACATCATCGAGAAGGTGGTGGTTTTTCCCGCGCCGTTCGGGCCGATGAGGCCGTAGCACTGGCCCTCGCGAACGGTGAAGGACACGCGATTCACGGCAGTCTTCGGGCCGAAGCGCTTGGTGACTTCACTCAGCTCGATCGCGTTCTCGCTCACAGGTCGCGCCCCCGCAGGACCGCGTAGGCCAGGCCCAGGAAGAACAGGGCGAAGCCCAGGTGCGCCAGGGCCGCCACGCCCGAGTGCGAGAGGTCGGGGTGCAACAGGTCGGACGAGTAGTGCCATACCGAGGCGTACCGAAGGTAGGCCAGCTTCGACACCATCTGGCCGGCCAGCTCGGCCGGGAGCTTCGGGTCGGGTTCGAGGCGAAAGAATTCCCCCACCAAGGCGAGCAGCCAGAACCCGAAGAGGACGATGAGGTTGAACACCAGGCTCACCGCAGGCTGACGGAAGAGCGCCGAACAGAGCGCCGTCAGCGCCAGGTACGCCGACGAGAAGACAACTGCCGAGACCCAGAACCGCGCCAGCACCATCGCCATCGCCCCGGTGGCGAAGTCGGGCTCGGTGAAGCGGGCGTGCAGGCACAGCCCGACGTCCACCAGCAGCATCAGGCCCGCGAGCAGCGTCGCCTGGGCGAAGAACTTGCCCAGCATCACCGACGAGCGCCGGCTTCTCACGGTCAGGTACCGAATCGACCGCGGCCCCACCTCGCCGGACAGCTGGTCGAAGCCCATGATGCCCGCGAACAGCGGCAGGAAGCGCAGCGACGTCTTGAACACCACCAAGAGCACCAGCGGTATGACGAGCAGCGCCTCGGCCATCGCGTCGTCATCGGCGAAGAAGGTCGAGACGAACTTCTTGTGGGCCTCGTCCATCAACTTCTGCACCGCTTCGGGGTCGGCCCCGGCCGCCACCTGGACGTCGGTCTGCGCGGTGATCGACTTGGCGATGCCGTGGACGACGCTGAGCGCCGTCACGGTGAACATCGCGTAGAGCAGCAAGAGCACCACCACTCGCGCCGAGCGCAAGGTCCGCCCCAGCTCGGCGGTCCAGATCACCTGGATTTCTCGCAAGCGCTCCAAGGGGCGCGGACGCTATATGAGGACCCGGTCCGGCGCCACGCCAAGTCGCCGGCTCCGGACGCGGTGCGCGCGCTCGGGCCGGCGCGCTCAGGTCACCTTGACGATGCCCGCCTCGACGAAGCGGTGGAAGAACTTCAACGCCTCGAGCTCTCGCAGCGGTGACACCTGCACGATGGCCGCCACGCCGCGCGTGCCGTCGATGCGCGACAAGAGGTAGCGCTCGGGCGCGGTCAGCTGCAATTCCTTCAGCCGCTTGGGGGGCACGAGCAGCGAAGGCACCTTGCCGCCCTCGAGGAATTCGCGGCGGAGGAACTTGGCCAGCTCGGTCTCGGCGCGCTTCAACAGGTCGGCCGCCGCCTGCCCGGGTTTCACTTCGTTGGCTCGCCGCGCGATGGCCTCGGCGTCGATGAAGTTCCCCGATGCCATGAACGCCTCGGCGTGCGAGACGAGGTCGGCCGCCGAGGTCTCTGAACCCACCAGGGCGGGAGTCTGGGCCGGGGTCAACGGCTCGTCAGGGGCCTCGTCGCC
Organism: Archangiaceae bacterium; assembly: GCA_023248915.1. Lineage (GTDB taxonomy): Bacteria > Myxococcota > Myxococcia > Myxococcales > Myxococcaceae > JAHFDQ01. The sequence goes on from JAHFDQ010000209.1 coordinate 4,001, forward strand.
GGCCTCGTCGATCTGCACCTCGATGGCCGCGGCGACGCTGAGCGCGTTCAGCCGGTAGAGCGCGTAGAGGCGCTGGTACAAGTAGAAGTCCGTCGCGTGCAGCGCGAGGATCATCTCGTCGATCGTCTTGCCCTCGTTCACCAGCTTGAACAGCCGCTCGTCCAGGCTGCCGGGCTTGGGCGGTTCGGGCAGATTCTGGGGGGTCAGCTCGAGCTGAGTCGCCCCCGAGGGGAAGGCGGCCCGAATCGCTTCCCACGCCGTCTGGCGGAACTCTCCCTCGCGGTGCACGTCGAGCAGGTCGATCTCGAGATCGAGTCCCGGCGGATCAGTAGGTTCGCGCGACGAGTCGAACCCGAAGGTGCCGTCGACCCAGGTGAAGGCCTCGAGCAGCGTCTCGCGGAACTTCAGGGACAGGGCGCTGATCACCGTCGCTTCCGACACCGCGCCGATCATCACCAGTATCTTCCCCAGGAAGACCTTGGTTTCCTTCTGGGTGTCGTAGGCGCGGTTGAACTGGTCTTCGGTGATGTTCCCCATGTTGATGAGGAACTGGCCGAGGTACTCGCGCGGCTCGTTCGAGCTGGCGTTGATGATCATCCCCTTGAGAACCCACACCTGCTTCCGGGTGCCGTCGCGTTCGAGGCTCAACGTCCCCGTCGCCTTCTTGTTGCCCAGGTAGACGACGAGGTCGCTCAGCGGCATCGTCTTCACGTCACCGAACAAGCCTTGCATTGGGGTTGATGTTCCGACGAATGGCGGCTCGCGTCCAATCGAATTCCTCGGGAACGGCCCTGGCACGCGGGTTGCTGCTTGCCGGTCCGAGGTGGGGCGTGGGCGCGGCCACGCCTCGGGGGACGAGGGGCGGGCGTGGCGGAAGGGGTAGGTTTTACAGGGGCGGCGATGGACCCGACCGTGGCCGACGACGAGGCCTCTCGCGACCCGGAGCGCCTGGCCCAGCCGCCGGGCCCCGTCGACGCCCCCGACGCTCAGTGGATCTCCGCGTCGGCCGCGATGCAGCGGGCGCGCGAGCTCATCGCCCGCATTGCCGACACCGACGTCCCGGTCCTGCTGCTCGGAGAGTCGGGCACCGGGAAAGAGGTGATCGCCCGCGAGATTCACCGAAAGAGCCACCGTCGGGCGCGGCCCTTCATCAAGGTGAACTGCGCCGCGCTGCCCACCGAGCTTCTGGAGAGCGAGCTCTTCGGCCACGAGCGGGGCGCCTTCACCGGAGCGACGGGCGAGGTGCCCGGCAAGTTCGAGCTGGCCGACCGGGGCACCGTCTTCCTCGACGAGATCGGCGAGATGGCGACCCGGCCCCAGGCGAAGCTGCTCCAGGTGCTGCAGGACGAAGAGTTCTTCCGGGTGGGAGGCCGGAAGAGCGTGCGGGTGGACGCCCGGGTGGTGGTTGCGACCAACCGCGATCTCGAGCGTGAGATCGCGCTCGGCAACTTCCGCGTCGACCTCTTCTACCGCCTCAACGTCGTCGCATTCCGGGTGGCGCCCCTGCGCGAGCGCCGCGACGACATCGTCCCGCTGGTCGAGCACTTCATGCGGAAGTACGGCCGGCGCTACCCCGGCGGTCTGGGCGCCGTGCCCGAAGCGGTGATGCGCGCTTTCCTCGAGCACCCGTGGCCCGGCAACGTGCGCGAGCTCGAGAACATGGTCCGGCGGCTGGTGGTGCTGCGTGACCCGAGCTGGGTGCTCGACGAGCTGGCCGCGGCCGGGGGGCGCCAGACCGCCCACGACGCCGTGACGCCCGGAATTGCCCCGGCGCAGCCGCCCCCTCCCGGCGCCGGCAAGCCGGCCGACCCACCGTCGCTGAAGGAGATCGGCCGCCACGCCGCCATGCTCGCCGAGCGCGAGGCGATGCTGGCCATGCTGCAGCGGACGGCCTGGAACAAGCGCAAGGCTGCCCGCGGTTTGCGCATCAGCTACAAGGCGCTTCTATACAAGATCAAGGACAGCGGCCTGGTCGACCCGCGCACCGCCGCCGACCCGTAGCTACGGCGTGGGCCTGGACTTGTTCCACAGCTCTTCGAAGCGGGCCTGGAATGCCGCGGCGGTCTCGGGGTGGTTCTTGACCGTGATGCGATTTTCGGAGTGCTTGGTCGAGGACGACTCGCTGAAGTTCGCGCTCCCGGCGAAGACATCATCGCCGACCACGCCGAACTTCTCGTGCATCGTCTTCGCCTTCTGGACGCGCACGTCGATGGGCAGCCCTTGGGTTCTCAGCGCCTTCAACGCGTCGACGGTCCCGTCGTTGAAGTCGTCGTTCAGGACGACGCGGACGGTGACGCCGCGGCGCGCGGCGTCGGTCAGGCTCTTGAACTCGGGCGCGCTGGGGCTCATGCCGTACATCGCCACCGAGACCTGGCTGGGCGGCTTGGCGCGGTTGAACAGGTCGGTCGCCGCCACCACCACCGAGGCGGCCACGTCGTGGACCTTCCCGTCGGCGCCCATCGCCGGAGTGGTTCGCGACCCCGCAGACCCGTACCCGGTGCCGCCCTGGGCGTCTCCGAAGGCGCGCGAGTTGAAGAACGCCTCGACGTCGACCGCCGAGAGCGAGTCGCGGACCTTGGCGAGCGCGCCTGCCGTCACCCCTGGCACCTGGGCGAGGTCGTCCACCGACTCGAAGTCGCCGTTCTTGGCGCGGGCGTCGACGATGGCCTTGGCCTGCTTCGCGGAAAAGCCCACCTGGCGAAGCTCGTCCTTCGACCCGGTGTTGATGCTGACCAGCCCCGACCCGAAGTTGAGCGCGGCCAGCTTCTCGGGCGCGAGGGTGGCCGTCGCGGGCACGCGCTCTTGAAGGTCGGCGAGGCTTGCGAAGCGGCCGTACTTCTTCCGGTTGGCGACGACGGTCTTGGCCAGCGGCGCCCCGAGAAGCGTGTCCAGCCGGGCACGATCGGTGAGTGAGAACGCGTTCAGGTCTGCGCTCTTGGTGTCGGTGGGCAGCGTGTAGGCGGCGTAGCTGTCGTCGGGCCGATTCGTGGTGGCGGAAGCGGGCTTGCCGTGGGCCACCAGCATCTCGTTCCACTTCGTGCCCTTGAAGTTGGCGAAGACGTTGGGCGAGGCCACGGCCGCGGCGTTGTTCCAGTACCCCGCGAACTCGTCGCCAAATTGCTCGATCGCGCGGCGGCTCGAAGAGTCCTTGTTCTCGAAGGTGGTCAGGTCTTCGTAGTTCTTGGTGTCGGCGGTCGAGGACCAGTTGAAGCTGCCCGTCACCAGCGTGTCGGGCCGGCCGTCGATGAAGGTGCTGAAGCCCTTGTGGTGGTTGAGGCCGCCGGTGACGTTGTGGCTGTAGTCGGGCCTGCCCAGGGCCGCGTTCCAGACGTAGGGGAAGTCCTTCTTGTACTTGACCTGGATGTTGGGCAGCTTCGACCGGAGTATCGACGGCAGGGCGTTGCCGCCGACGTCGGACGCCTGAGTCGAGTCGGCGATGATGCGGAAGGTGACGTTCGGGTTCTTCTTGGCGATGTCGACGATCGCCTTCTCGATCGCGTCGCTCTGGAACTCGAAGATCGTCATGTTCACGTCCATCGGCCGGCCGTTGGCGCGCCCGACCGAGGTGTTGAGCTGGGCGATCAGCTTCGCCTCGACCGAGGAACCGCCGAGCGTGAAGTCGGTCGTCATGCCGTCGAGGTTCCCGATCGACTCCATCGACTGGAGGGCCGTCGCGCCGCGGTCGAGCGCCTGCCCCAACTGCGCCGAGGTCAGCACCGCGTCGGTTCCGGCCACCGCCTGAAACGAGTCGACCAGGGCCTGCACCTCGCTGGCCGAGAGCACCTTGTTCAGGTCGGTGCCCGCCGCGCGCACCAGCGCGTCCTTGAGTCGGGTCTTGTCGGCCTCGGACGCTGTGCGGGCGAGCAGGCGGTCGACGAGAGGGCGGGCTGCTCCGGACAGCTTGAGTTGGCTGAAGGTCGGCATGGCGGGGCCTCGGGGGGAGTTTGGCGGCGCAGTCTACCCGCCGCCCAGCCCGGGGCGAAGCCCCACCTTCGCCGCTATCCCTGGGGCCCGAGCTGCCGCCCGAGCGCGGACCGTGTCGGCTCGGTGATCGGCCGGGCGCCGAGCGCGCGCCCGGTCGCGAGCAGCGCGAAACCCACCAGTGCCAGCGAAGCCGGTTCGGAGAAGCGCGCGAGGAACGGCGCGCAAAGCACCGTCGCTGCTTCGCCGACCAGGAACAGCCCGACCCCGACTCCCATCGTCTTGATCATCCCGCCCTCGAGTCCCGCCCGAAATGTGTTCACGATTCGTGCCGCGTCCATCGCTGGCCGCGCAGTTGGCGGCGCCGTGAGCAGGCGGAACCGAAGGCCGGTTGCTGGAGATTTTTCCGTGTCGCCGTCGAGCCAGGCTCGAAGCCCGCGCCGGGTCGCCCGAAGTTCCACCACCTTGCGGCGAGGCGCCGTGGCACGGCGGGTGCTCGAGACGTCGCCGAGCCGGCGTGCGGTGTCCGGCGCGAAGGGAGGGCGGCAATGTCGGCGACGAGCGGATGGGCTTGGGTGGCGGTCTCGCTCTTGGCGACCGGCTGCGTCCGGGCCGGGGTGGCGATTCCCGCCCCCGCCGAGGAACCGTTTCGCATCGGCCGCGAAGACGTGCTCGAGGTCGCGGTCTGGCGAGACGTCGACCTGTCGCGGGTGCTCGCGGTGCGGCCGGACGGCTGCATCTCGCTGCCGATGGTGGGCGACGTCCGGGCCGAAGGGCTGACGCCGGGCGAGTTGGCCGGTCAAATCGAGTCGCAGCTCGCCTACTTCGTGCTCGAGCCCAAGGTGACGGTGAACGTGCGCGAGGTGAACTCCAGCCGCGTCTTCGTCACCGGCGAGGTGGCGCGCCCGGGCAGCTACCCGCTGAGAGGCCGCGTCACCCTGGTGCAGGCGGTGGCCTTGGCCGGAGGCTTCACCGCCTTCGCCGACCCGGACGGCCTGGTGCTCTTGCGTCCCGGCGCGGGCGGGGGCCGGTTCCGCGTGCGCTTCTCGGACCTCGTGTCGGCCGACGTGCTGAGCCGGGCGGACGTGCCGCTGCGCTCGGGCGACACCGTCCTGGTTCCGTAGGAAGAGGGAAAGGCCATGCACTTGCGCACGTGCACGGTCGGCTGGGTCGTCGCGGTGCTGGCCGCGCCGGCGGCCGCCGCGGTCGACCTCACCCCGAGGCTGTCGCTGCAGGTCGAGGAAAGGTACGACGACGCCGCGCTGCTGCAGGTGGGGGGCGCCGGGCAGCTGATCACCCAGGTCTCTCCGAAGGTGGCGCTCGAGTTGGCCACGCCGGTGCAGGAAGCCAAGGGGTTCTACGCCGCGGACCTCTTGCTTCACCACGGCAGCGGCCAGCTCACCGTCGACCACCGGTTCGGCGCCCAGGCGAAAGAGCGGCTGTCGCCCCGCGCCGAGGTCAGCCTGAAGGCCCAGGGTTGGCGAGTCGGCGATCCGACCTCGCTGCCGCGCACCGTCCTGTCCGCCGTGCCGATTCCC
>JAHFDQ010000210.1 GCA_023248915.1 Archangiaceae bacterium
TTCGACCAGGTGACGGTGGGCGCCTCGGGGATGATCCTCGGCTACGCGGGCGCGATGCTGCCCATCGCCACCAGCACCGGGCGGCGCAGCCTCGCCATCTGGCTGGTGCAGGTGGCCGTGATCAGCCTCTTTCCGGGCGTCTCGTGGCAGGGGCACCTGGGCGGCTTCCTCGCCGGGCTCCCCTGCGGCTGGGCGCTCCGGGGCGGAGCGGTGCGCTTCCGAAAGGTGGCGCCGCTCATCTTGGCCGGAGCGGCGCTTCTAGCCGCGGTCGCCGGGTCGGGGCTCATCGCCCGGCTCACCGCCCGATGACGCGCCCGCGCCACCTCTGCGTCTTCTGCGGCTCGCACCTGGGCAACCGCTCAATGTACGCGGCCGCGGCGACCCGGCTCGGCACCGCGCTCGCCCGGCGCGACATCGGCCTCGTGTACGGGGGCGCGGCCGTCGGCCTGATGGGCGCCGTCGCCGACGCTGTGCTGGCTTCGGGCGGCGAGGTGCAGGGCGTCATCCCGGCCGGGTTGGCGGCGAAGGAGATCGCCCACCCGGGCCTGACCAGGCTGCACGTGGTCGACACCATGCACCAGCGCAAGGCGCTGATGGAAAGGCTGTCGGACGGCTTCATCGCCCTGCCCGGCGGCTTCGGCACCTTCGAAGAGATTCTCGAGATCATCACCTGGACGCAGCTGGGGCTGCACCGGAAGCCCGCAGGCTTCCTAAACGTCGGGGGCTACTACGACGCGCTCTTGGCGCAGATTCGCACCGGCCTCGCCGAGGGCTTCATTCCCCGGCAACTGGCCCCCGCCGTCGTGGCGCGCAAGAGCCCCGAGGGGCTGGTGACCGCCCTGCTCGACCACGTGCCCCCGCCCCCGACCGTTCGCTGGCTCACCCGGCGCGAGACCTGATCTCCAATTCTTCACCCCGGCGAAAAGTGCGCTAAAAGCTGGGGTCGACTAGCGAGGCTGCCGTGTTCTTGATTGTCGTGGGCCAGACGGGAAAGACAGGCACGCTTTCGAGCGTGGTGAAGCGACCCTCGCTGCGAATCGGGTCGGTCGGCGACAACGACTTAGTCCTGAAGGACCCGAGCGTCGCTCCCCACCACTGCCGGGTGTTCCTCATCAACGAGCACGCCGCCATCGAGGCGATCGACCCCTCGGTCCCGACGACGGTGAACGGCGACCTGCTCGACGGCGCCGTCGTCCTCGACCCGAAGGACGAAGTCGCTGTCGGCGACTACATCCTCCGTATCAGGTCGCTGGTGCGCGACCCCGCGGCGGTCGAAGAGGCGCAGTGGAACGAGAAGCAGGCGAACGCCCACGGCGCGCGCCTGAAGACGCGGCCCGGCACGCTCTCCGGCGCCCGCCCGGGCACTCGCCCTGGCACTCGGCCCGGCACGCGCCCCGGCACCCGGCCCGGGAGTCGGCCCGGCACCCGCCCCGGCACCCGGCCCGGAACGAAGCCGTCCACCCTGGCGGGGCGGCGATCACCGCCTTCTCGAAGGACGCCCACCCACGCCCTGACCGACGCCTACACCGCGCTGGGGCTGCCCCCGACGGCGACGTCGGACGAGGCCTTCAAGGCGTGGCGGAAGCTGGTGTCCCAGTATGATCCCACGCGGTTCGCGGGAGCGGCGCCCGAGCTGCGCGAGCTTGCTGAACGCCGCAGCCGCGAACTCAACGCCGCGTGGGAACTCGTCGACGCCCACCTCAAGCGCAAGTAGCCAGCACCGTCAGCCGGCCCGGGGTACCTCACCCGTCGCGCGCCGCGCCGGCAGGTCGAGCATTACCTTCAGTTGGCGGCTCACCGCGCGGAAGACTCCCTTCAACAGCTCGGGCCTGTCCGAGATGAGGTCGAGGAAGTCGCGCCGGTCGATGACGAGCACCGTCAGGTCCTCGGCCGCGATGACGTCGGTGGGCCGGGGCGAGCCGTCGAGCAGGGAAACCTCTCCGAAGGCCTCTTTTTCGCGCAGCGTCAGCACGTGCTCGCCAGCCCGCACGGCCTCGACCGAGCCCGCCAGGATGACGTAGAGCGCGTCGCCCGGGTCACCCTCGGCGTAGATGCGCTCGCCCTTTCGGAACCGCTGCTCGCGCGCCAGGGCCGCTACGGCCGCGATGTCGTCCACGTCGCTCTGGGCGAAGATCTCCACCCCCTCGAGCGAGAACATTCGCTTCACTGTCGCTTCGCTCATGTCGTCCTCCAGTTCGGGCAGCGACCACAGCCCCACTTGACGCGCCACCTGGCGCGCACAGGCGCGTAGCACCGAATCGTCACTGTGGCACAGGCCGCCCAGGTGCTCCGAGAGCCTCCCCGCAGCGCCGACGGGCAGGTCGCGGTGGTGGGCCTCGACCTGTTCGTGCACCAGGGCCCGGTCGGGCGCCGGCACCAGGTTCTCGAAGAGCTCGAGCGCGTAGGCCCTGCGCCGGGGGTCGCCTCCCACCAGGTGGTGGTGCACGCGGCGCAAGGCCTTGGCGTCGTACAGGCACCCCAGCAGCCAGAAGGTCAGCTCGGACGTCTGGTCGAGGCGGTCGCCCACCGCCCGGGTCAAGAGCGACGAATCGCCCAGAGCCGCGCGCAGGTCGCGGAAAGGCCCCACCAGGTCGCGGTACACCTCGCGGCGCCGCGAGATGGCCTCCCGGGCCCGCCCGGCGTCGACCGCCAGGTCGGGCCGCTGCTCGCGCAGGCGCACCAGCGAGACTCCAATCCGGTAGTGCAGGAAGGCGTCGTCGCGGACGTTCGAGAAGAGCAGCGCCTCGAGCGCGCCCTGCGAGCCGATCTGCCGCAGCACCCGGGGCAGCTCGTAGCGCAGCGCGGCGGGCCTCGCCCGGTCGTTGAGCGCGCTCTCCACCAGCGGCAGCACCGCCTCGCCCAGCCGGGCCAGCGCCTCGCGGGCCGTGCGGCGTTCCTCGCGCCAGGTCAGAAACGGCAAGAGCCTCGGGGCCAGCGACAGGTACCGGCCCTCTCCGACCGCGGTCAGGGCGATGCGCCGAACCGAACCGTCGCCGTCGCCCAGGTACGCCGCCAGAATCGGCGCCCAGCGCTCGTCGCGCAGCCGCCCGAACAACCGGACCACCTCGCGCCGTTCGGACACCGGCGCCAGCTCGCCCCTCGCGGCCAGCCCTTCCAACGCCAACTGCGCGGGGTACCCGCCTTCGATGCCGAGCAGGGCGCCGATGGCGGCGCAGCGCAGCCCCACGTCGGGCGCCGACAAGAGCGGCGGGAGCGCCTCGGCCGCCCGGGCGGGCGCCAGCCGGGCCAGCGCCCACACCGCTTCATCGCGGGGCCTCCGGTTCGGCGAGACGAGCAAGGCCTCGACCCGGTCCGCGCTCTCGGTCGCGCCCAGCTCGACCGCCAACTGCACGCCGCGCTCCTGGACGCGCTCGTGCGGGTGGCCGAGCAGCGCGGCCAGGTGCGGGCGCAGGTCAGCCGAACCCTGTTCCATGAGCGACACCGCGTGCAGCACCCGCTCGTGCGACTGGGACTCCAGCGCCTCGACCAGCAACCGCTGCTCGAGCCGCTCGAGCCCAGCTTCGGCCGCCTGCCCCTTCCCGGTCACCCGCTCTTGCAGCGCCTTGACGTACTCCGGCCGCAGCCGGGCCAGGGCGACCCCCGCGGCGACAGAGAGCGCGACTACCGCCATTCCCGCCGCCGGCCCGTTGGCGTAAGCGCCGGCGCCGATGAGCAATACCCCGCCGAGCGCCAGGCCCCCCTTCTTGACGGCCCCGTCCATGGCGCTGCGGACTCCGGCGCGCACGTCGTCGGGCACCGGCGCGTACAGGAGCTGCAGGCCCACCGGCAGAATCGCCAGGCTCACCACCGCCTCGACCAGCTTCAGGCCGTACGCAGGCCACAAGGACGGTTCGAGCATCGTCACTCCGGCCAGCGGCCCCAAGAGCAAGGGGACGAGCGCCAGCACCCGAACGATGCCCAGCCGCCGCAAGAGCGGCTCGGCGACCAGCATCTGAAAGCCGAAGCCGCACAGCCCTATCCAGAGCTGCTGGTTGCCGAAGAGCGCCGCCAGCTCGTCCTCCCCCAGCGCCTGGGCCGCCCGGTGACGGAACAGGTAGTCGGCGAACGCCGAGAGGACGGCGAGGCTGAACACCAGGCCGGCCAGCGCGCGGGCGTACGAGCGGCCGAGAATGAAGCCGGCCACGTCGCCCCGCGACGCCCGCGCCAGCGGCGGACCCGACCGGACGCCCGGGTGGAACCGAAAGGCCACCGCCCCCGCCACCAGCAGGGCGGCTCCGGCCACCAAGAGCGCGCTGGCCCCGAAGCGGTGTGCCACCACCGTCGTCGTCAAGCCGCCGGCGACGCCGCCCACCATGCCGATGCCGCTGACGGTGGTGAAGGCCCGCCGAGCCTCGCGAGAGTCGAACGCCTCGTCGAGCCGCTTCCAGAAGGCGATGGCCGCGTACGTCGCGAAGGACTCGGCGAACAGGTACACCAGCAGCGCCGCCGGGGCGAGCCCGAGGCGCGCGGCCAGAGCGAAGGCGAGCACCAGCGCCGCCCCGGCCAGCGCCAGCAGCGCCGGTTCGCCGACCGGCCGCTCGTGCCGCGCCGCGGCGATGCCAGCCAGGGCCGCGGTGACTCCCGCCGCCGCCAGGTACAGAAAGGGCAGCACGCCCACCTGGTACCGCGCCAGCACCTGCGCGTTGGCGGCCGACTTGAGCACGGCGATCGCCGCCACGAAGGCGAACTGGTACGCCGCGGCCGGCCACAGCCGCCGAGACCAAGCGCTGCGCTCGCTCGCGTGCCCCACGGGAAGGGGCAATCTACCCGCGGCTCATTCGGCCGGAAACTCGAAGGACGCCTGGCCGAGCGCCGAGGCCAGGTGCACCTCGAGCCGCGCCGTGCCCGGTGGCAGCGCCCGGGGGAAGCGCACGCGGTAGGCGGTCCAGAAGTCGTCGAGGTACGGGTACAGCGCGCGCAGGTTCAAGTTCGACCGGCCCACCCGCTCGACCTTCAGCGGCGTCACGTCGCCCGACGGCGCCACCAGCGCCAGCCGCCAGGTCGAGTCGCGTTTGTCGAGGTCGTCGTAGCGGTGATCATTCAGGTGCACGCCGAGGAAGAAGACGTACTCGCCGGCGACCTCGGCCTGCGCCTTGGCCACGTCGGCGTCGGCGGTCGCCGAGGGAATGTCCTGGAAGGCGGCCTGGCGGCGCACCCGCGCCTCGACGAAGGCCGCCGACTGCAACGTCATCGCCCCAAACAGCCGGGTGTCGAGCCGGTTGTAGATTTCGCGCCGCGAGGTGTACCGGTCGAGGGTAGCCTGGTAGGCGGCCTCGGCGGCGGCGTCTTTCAGCGCCGGCGCCGGTTCGCCCACCTTCGGCACCGGCGCCCCGACGCAGGCCGCGGCGGCGGCGGCGGCGGCGGCGGCCAACGCCATCACGGCCAGGCATCTCAAGGGATGAAGTCCTTCCTCGTGAACAGCGCCGTCAGCCGGGGGCCCTTCGCTTCGATCACTTCGCGGCCGCCTTCCTGGCGGTCGACGAGGGCGAAGACCCGGGCGACCTCGAGGCCCGCCTCGGTGGCGCGGTCGATCGCCTTCACCGTCGACGCGCCCGTCGTCACCACGTCTTCGAGGACGGCAACCTTCGCGCCGGCCGCGAGCGCCGGGGGCCGTTCGAGCCACTGCCCGGTGCCGTGGCCCTTCGCTTCTTTCCGGACGATGAAGGCGTGCAGCGGCTGCCCGGCCAGCCAGCTCGTCAGGCTGACCGCCGACGCCAGCGGGTCGGCCCCCAGCGTCAGGCCCCCCACCCCTTCCACCTGGGGGCACTCGGCGCGAATCGCCGCGAACAAGAGCCGCCCGATGAGGCCGTGCCCCTCGGCGGTGAGCGCGGTGCGCTTGCAGTCGATGTAGAAGTCGGACTCGCGCCCCGAGGACAGCGTCACCTTGCGCCGTTCGAACGACAGGCGCGTGAGCAGGTCGAGCAGGCGAGACCGGTCGGCGCCGGGGCCGTCGGTCGTCACTGCCCCTCCAGGAAGGCGACCAGCTCGGCCGAGTAGCGCAACTGCGTCAACAGCTCGCGCCGTCGGTCGCCGTCGAGCGACGAGAAGACTTCCGCCAGCGCCGACAGGTCCTGGTTGATGGCGCCCAGGCGGTTGGCCACGTCGGCCGCCAGCTCGTCGGCGTCGACCTCGTCATCGGCGCCCTCGCCTTCCTCTTCGAACGCCTCGGGGGCCAGCGTCTCGCCGGTCGCCAGCGCCTTCTCGAGCATGTCGCGGGCGGTCGGGGTCAGGCGGCCTTCGCGATCGAGCCGGGCCCGGACGGCGGCCAACTGTTCCGCGGACGCCGGGGTCTGGTGAATGGCCTCGGCCAGCGCCATCAAGAGCGCGTCTTCGTCGGTCAGGCTGGTGTGCAGCCTCGCCAGCACCCTCTCGCGGTGGAGAAACCGCAGCGCCGCCACCCGCCGGAAGCCGCAGATGACCTGGAACCGGTCGGGGGGCCGCAGCCGCAGGTCGACCGGGAAGAGCTGGCCGAGCCGCGCCAGGTCGGTTGCCAAGAGGGCGACGTCGCCCTCGGGCCGCAGCCGGAACGCGTCTTCGTCGTCCACCCGGTCGAGCGCGATGAGGGCGGGCGCGACGTGGCTGCGCGACGGCCGTTCGACGACCGCCACGGCCGGGGTCGGCGGCGAAGGGGCCTCTCGGGCGCCGCTCTGATCGTCCACGTCCATCGGGCGCCCCACCTGCGAGCCCTACTTCGTCTTCTTCTTGACCACGATCTTCTTCTTGCCGATCTCGGCCACCGCCGGCGACGCCGCGGAAGCGGGCCGGGCCGGAGCCGCGGGGGGCGCCGGAGGCTGAGGGACGGGCCGGACGGGCGCCTTGGCCTTCACCTCGACGCGCGTCGGCGGAGGCGGCGGCTTGGGCGGAGGCGCGACGGTGCGCGTCGTCGCCCGCACCACCGGCCGGGCCGGCCGTTCGGTGTTCAGGCGCCCCGCTTCCACCTCGCCCATGTCCACCCGGCCGCGGAACGACGCACCGTCGACGATGATGACCCGCGGCGCGTGGATGTCGCCCACCATGCGCCCCTCACGGGTCAGCTCGACGCTCTCGGTGGCGTTGACGTTGCCGACCACCACGCCGCTGATGATGGCGTTCTTCACCGCCACGTTGGCCTTCACGATGCCGGACGGTTCGACGATGAGCGTGCGCGTCAGCGTCAGCTCACCCTCGACCCGGCCCCGGACCGTGAGGTCTTCGTCGCCGGTCAGCTTGCCGTTGATGAGAATCGACTCGCCGATCACCGTGTTCTCGGTGTGGCTCGCGCCGACCTCTTTGGTCTGGACCATGGGCTAGCGTTCCTTGTGGTCCATGTCGACGTTGCCCTTGAACGAGGCCCCGTCGGCGATGAGGATTCTCGGCGCCTTGATGTCGCCGACCACGCGGCAGTCAGACTTCAGCTCGACCTTGTCGGTGGCGACGATGTTGCCCGTCACCCGGCCGCCGATCTCGACGTTCTGCGTCTCGATGTCGGCCTCGACCACCCCCGAACCCTCGACGAAGAGGCTCTCTTTCAACGAGATCTTCCCCTTCACCGTGCCCTGGATGACCAGGTCCTCGTCCCCGGAAATCTCGCCGTCGATGACGATGCTCGAACCAATGACCGTGTTCGCCATGTGCGTGTGAATCCCCTCTGGTTGAACCCGCTTCAGATGTCGTCGGGCAGCTTGACTTCCATCTCGACCGACCCGTTGAAGACCGCTCCGTCCTCGATGACGACCCGGGGCGCCTTGATGTCGCCGGCGACCTTGGCGTTGGCGTTGATCGCCACCTTCGTCGTGGCGTCGATGTTGCCGCTGGCCTCGCCGTTGATGGTCAGCTCTTCCGCGCGGATGTCGGCCTGCACCTTCCCCGTGGCCTCGATGGTCAGGTGGTTCTTCAGTGCGATCTGCCCCTCGACGCGGCCTTCGATGACCAGGTCGCCGCCGCCGGTCAGGTTGCCGCGGATGATGATGCCCTTGCCGATGATGCCGATCTGCTCCTGCGCCATGCGTCAGTTCCCCTCGCCGAAAGCCCGGGCACCGTACGTCACAGATGCGCCAGAATCCAGCCCGAGATGTCCTTCCAGACCTGCTCGTGCCCCACCTCGTTCAGGCACTCGTGCAGCATGCCCGGGTACTCGACGTACTTCTTGTCGGCCGACCCGACGGTCGCGAAGAAGTCGCGCGTGACCGGCGTCGACGCCACGCCGTCGGCCGACCCGGCCACGATGAGTACTGGCAGCCGCACCTGGCCGCCCATGGTTCTCGCTTCGTCCTGGGCGCGGGTGGACTCGGTGAACCAGCGCGGGGTGACGACCTTGTTGTAGAGCGGGTCGGCCGCGGTGGCCCTCTGGTGCGCGGGGTCGCGCGTCAGGTCGGCGGGCGTCAGCTCGTTCTTCACCGGCAGCCAGGGAATGACGTGGGCAATGAGCTTCGAGGCGAAGAGCTTGACGGCCGGAGGCTTCAACGCCAGCTTCAGGTACGGCGCCGACAGCACCACCCCGGCCAGGTCGGCCGGCTTTCGCGCCAGAAAGTGCAGCGACATCAGCGCGCCGTGGCTGTGCCCGAGCAGAAACGCCGGCTTCCCGCCGGCGGCCGCCCGCACCCGGTTCCAGAACAGCCCGAGGTCGTCGACGTACTCGCCGAACGTGGCACAGTAGCCGCGCCGGCCGTCCGAACGACCGTGGCCCCGGTAGTCGAAGGCGTGCACGGCGAAGCCTTCGGCGACCCAGGTGTCGATCGTCTTCCGGTACCGCTCGGAGTGGTCGGCGTACCCGTGCACTATGCCGATGTGGGCCCGGGGCGCGTCGGGCAGATTCGACTGCCAGAAGAGGCGCAGGCCGTCGCGGGCCGAGAAGAAACCTTCGTCGTGTTTGGCCATCGTCGGCCGGTAACCTTAGCGACCCCCGGCGCCCGAGGACAGCATCTTGAGCTTGCGCTCGATGGCCGAGCGCTGCTCACGCGTCTCTACCTGCTCGGTCGATTCCTTCAGCGCCTCGAGCGCCTGCTTGTAGGCAGCCTGGGCCTGGGGCCGCCGCGCCGCCCGGCGATAGGCATCGCCCAGGTGCTCGAGAATCGTCGGCTCGCCAGGAGCGAGCTCGGACGCCCGCTCGAGAGTCTCGACCGCTTTCGCCACGTCGCCCCGACGGAAGTACACCCAGCCCAGCGAGTCGAGGTACGAGCCCGAGTCGGGCTTCAGCTCGATCGCCCGAGAAACCAGCCACTCGGCCTCGTCGAACTCGACCCCTTCCTGCGCCAGGGTGTAGCCGATGAAGTTCATCGCGTTGGCGTTGTCGGGGTTCACGTCGAGCACCGCCCGCATCTGGGCGATGGCGTGGCCCGACTCGCCCTTCTTCTCGTAGACGGCACCCAGCGAATACAAGAGCTGCTCGTCCCGGGGGCGCTTGGCGAGGGCGTCCACCAGCAGGGCCACGGCCTCGGCCAGCTTGCCTTCC
>JAHFDQ010000628.1 GCA_023248915.1 Archangiaceae bacterium
TAGACCCAGCGGCGCCACTGCACGGGCTTGTCGGCGCGGCGCCCGAGGACGACCACCGGGCTCTTCATCAAGAGGCTGTTGGGCAGGAGCACGGTTTCCCAGTTTCGCGTCTCGATCGCCGTGTAGCGCCAGCGGATTTCGCTGATCTTCCCGACGAGGTCTCCCACCTTGATCCAGTCGCCGACGCCGAACGACGTGTCCAACTGCAGGGACAGCCCGCCGATGACGTTGCCGAGCGTCTCTTGCAGGGACAGGCCGATGACCGCGGTCACCACCGCCGAGGTGGCGATCAGCCCCGAGATGTCGAAGCCGGCCTTCGACGCGATGGCGAAGATGGCGACCAGGGCGCCCAGCGCGGTCAGCACGTCCTGCAGCACCCGCGGCAGGCGCAGCCGCACCAGGGGCGCGATTCCCGAGAACAGCAGGGTGGCCGCCACCACGACCGCCGCCAGGCCCGCGAACAACAGGCAGGGCAGCCGAACGTCCCGGTAGGACGCCGACCCCAGGGCGCGCAGCGTGCCCGCCACCGGCAAGAGCAGCAGGTGCAGCGCGACGAAGAAGGTGGGGGCCTTCAGCCGCGCCGGTTCGCGGTGGGCGGACAGGCGCGCCACCACCAGGGAGATGACATAGAGGCCGAACAGCTCGAGCGAGTGATCGTCTCGGCCCTCGGCGAGAATTCCTTCCCAGGCGGTCATCGGGCCGGAGACGTTACCAGCGGTTCGTCGTAGGCTGCGGTTTTCTCGCGAAGGAGCACCCGTGGCCCACCTCGAGCTCGAACCGAAGCGGCACGTCGCCTCGTTCCGGAAGCTGGCGATTGGCACCTGGCGGACGGCCTACGATCCATCGGTCTACGGCACCCTGAGCGTGCGCATGGACAAGGCCCTCGACTACATCGAGAAGTTCCGCCAGCGCACCGGCAAGCGGCTGACTGTCACCCACCTGGTGACCAAGGCCTGCGCCGAAGCCTTGAAGAAGTGCCCCGACGCGAACGCCATCTTGAGGTGGAACAAGATCTACCTGCGAAAGCACGTCAACATCTCGGTCCTGGTCGTTCAGACCGACCAGGGCGACGGAAAGACTGACTTGACCGCGGCGAAGATCGACGACGCCGACCAGAAGTCGCTCTTCCAGATCGCCGAAGAGCTCGAGGCGACCATCTCGAGGGTGCGCGCCCGGAAGGACGCCTCGCTCGAGAAGGGCAAATCGACGATTCAGTTGATTCCGTTCATCTTCATGAACGCGTTCCTGAAGCTGCTGGCGTTCCTGATGTACACGCTGAACATCGACCTGTCGTTCGCGGGCATTCCACGCGACGCCATGGGCTCGCTCACGGTGACGAACGTCGGGTCGATGGGGCTCGAGACCGCCTACGTGCCGCTGGTGCCGTACACCCACGTGCCCATCTTCGTGGCGCCGGGAGCCATTCTCGACTCGGCGATCGTCGAGGACGGCAAGGTGGTGGTGGGGAAGATGATGAACGTGAACGCCACCTTCGACCACCGCTTCATCGACGGGTACCACGCCAGCGTGCTTTCGAAGACGCTGCGCACCATGCTCGAGGACCCGTTCCGCCAGTTCGACGATCTCGAGAAGCTGCCCGCCCCCAGCGCCGCGCCGACGGCGGCGTGACGCGGACGGCCGACGCCTACAGGTAGAACCGGTCGGTGACGCCGGCCGTGAGCTGCAACAGGGTGGTCCAGCCGACGAGCTGATCGACCCGGGCCTCGACCGCGGACGGTTCGGCCCCGACGATGCCCATCGACCCCGTGCAGGCGTACAGCGTGCACAGCCCTGACTCGCGCACGTGCGACAAGAGCGCGCGCAGCGTGGGGGCTCCGCGCCGCTCGAACCGGGCGGCGGCCTCTTCCCGGCCAGGTCCGAAGTCGGGTTCGTCGAGGTCGTCGCGCATCAGCCGCTCGAGCGCCCACCAGAAGAAGACCAGGTCCGTCTTCCGGCCGGTCGCGACCGCGGCGGCGGCGATCGACAGCCCCTGGTGCACCCGGTCGTAGTCGCCGCTGTGGAGGAAGACGGCGACCTTGTCGCGCTGGCTCACGGTGCCGGCCTTGTACCGTCGGCGCCTGGCCGCGTCCACCTGGGCTGGAAGGGGGGCCGCCTTGCGTCGCGGAGAGGGGGTTGGTAGCACTCTGGCCCTCCGGGGCCGCTGTCCGCCATGCCCAACATGACCACCGCCGACAGGAAGGACTCGCACCTCGACCTCTGCGCGACCGCCGAGGTCGAGCCGGCCGAGAACCGATCGCTGTTCGAGTGCGTGCGGCTCGTGCACTGCGCCCTGCCCGAGCTGGCCCTGACCGATCTCGACACCTCGGCCGAGCTCTTTGGCAAGCGCCTGGCCCTGCCCCTCGTCCTGACGGGCATGACCGGCGGCACCGAGCGCGCCGCCGCGGTGAACCGAGACCTGGCCACGCTGGCCGAACGGCACGGCCTGGCGTTCGGCCTAGGCAGCCAGCGGGCGATGGCCGAAGAGGTCGCGACGGCCGACAGCTACCGGGTTCGCTCGGTCGCTCCGACCGCGGTCGTCGTCGGGTACGTCGGCCTGACGCTCGCCGCCTCAGTGGGAATCGACGGCGTTCGGCGGCTGAAGGACTCGATTCAGGCCGACGGCATGGCCTTGCACCTGAACGCGGCTCAGGAGCTGACCCAGCCCGAGGGCGATCGCGACTTCCGCGGCGGCTACCAGCTCGTCGAGCGGCTCGCCGCCGCCCTCGGCGACCGGCTGCTGGTGAAGGAAACCGGCTGCGGGCTCTCGGGCGTGGTGGCCCGGCGCCTGGCGAACGCCGGGGTGAAGGTGTTGGACGTCTCGGGGCTGGGCGGAACCTCGTGGGTGCGGGTCGAGCAACTGCGCGCGGAAGGTGTCAGCGCCGAAGTGGGCGCCGAGCTCTCGGGCTGGGGCATTCCCACCGCGGCGGCGCTGGTCTCCTCGCGGAAGGCGGTGCCGGCGTCGGTGCGCCTCGTGGCCTCGGGCGGGCTGCGCACCGGGCTCGACGCCGCGAAGGCGCTCGCCCTCGGCGCGGACCTGGTCGGCATGGCGCTGCCCTTCTTCCGCGCGCAACAGTCGGGCGGCCTCGCGGCGGCCGAGCGGGTGCTCGAGGTGGTGGCGGCGAGCCTGCGCCAGGCGCTGCTCCTCACCGGCAGCCGCGACGTCGCCGAGCTTCGATCGAAGTCGGTGGTGCTCCTCGGCGAGTTGAAGGACTGGCTCGCCGCGGTGTAGGGAGATGCCCATGTCCGAGAAACTGACGTCGCGGCTGGCGGGGTTTCACAA
>JAHFDQ010000021.1 GCA_023248915.1 Archangiaceae bacterium
ATCGCCCAAGGGGACACCCGGGCCTCGGGTCTGAAGCCTATCGTCGCCAGCGGCGGAGTCATCTACGAGGCGACGCGCTCGATGATGTGGCCTGGGAACGCGGCGGTCGCGGTCTCGGTAGTGCACATCGCGAAGGGGCGCGACCGGGACGCGGTGGCCGATAGGCGCCTCGACGGCAAACCGGTCGAACAAGTCAACTCGCGCCTGCGCGGACAGTTGGAGCGCCCCGACCCGGTGGCGCTCAGGTCGAACGAGAAGCTGAGCTTCCAGGGCACGATTGTGCTGGGCATGGGTTTCGTTCTCACGCCCGAAGAGCGTGACGTGTTCATCATGAAGGACAAGCGCAACGCCGAGCGGATCTTCCGCTACGTTGGTGGAGAGGAAATCAACTCCGACCCAAACCCGAACCTCGAACGGTACGTCATCTGCTTCTCGGAGATACCGAAGAAGGCTGGGCAGAAGTTCCGGTCGCTGAGCGAGGAAGAGGCGAAGCAGTGGCCCGACCTCTATGCGCGCATCAAGGAGTTGGTGAAGCCCGAGCGTGCGAGGAATGGTGCCGATCGGGAGCAATGGTGGCTGTTCCTACGACCGCGTCCAGAACTGTACGAGACGCTCGCCGGCAAGCCGCGCTGCCTCGCAATCGCGCAGGTCTCAAAGCACTTGTTGTTCGACTGGCGACCGACAACCAACACGGTGTTCGCGCACATGGCGTACGAAATCGCGATTCCAGAGGATCGAGCACTGGTGCTACTCCAGTCTCGAGTCCACCGCTTCTGGGTCAAGCTTACTGCCTCGACACTCGAAGATCGACAGGGCTATCGACCGTCCGATTGCTTCGAGACTTTTCCCTTCCCCGCCGGCCCAGCGTTCACCGCCCTCGACCCGCTTGGAGCTCGGCTCGACTCCGAGCGACACGCGTACATTACGGCCAATGGCGTCGGCCTCACGACGACCTACAACCGACTCAAGGACGCCGGCTGCACCGACCCGGACATCGAGTGCCTTCGCGAGCTGCACCTCGACCTCGACCGCGCGGTGCTCGACGCCTACGGCTGGTCGTCCATCGCCGTTCCGCCCTACACCACGCCCGAGACCGACCATGAGCGCGCCCGCCTCGAGGCCTTCGAAGACGAAGTGCTCGACAAGCTCTTCGCCCTGAACGCCGAACGGGCCGCCCTCGAAGCCCCGGCCGCCGCCGCCTCGGTCGCCCCAAAGAAGAAGCCCGCGAAGGGCCGCGCCAAGAAGGCCCAGCACACCCTCGACTTCGACGCCGACTAGGAAGATGTGACGCCCGGGTACAAGATTCAGGGACGGACACCCAGATGACCGAGGGACGCGGATGACGGACGAGGAACTCCTGGCGCTTTTCCGACTCGAAGAGTCCGATCGCGTCGAGCGAAAGGAGAGCCTGGTCGACAGGAATCGGGTCAAGCAGGCGATCTGCGCCCTGGCCAACGACCTGCCCAATCACCGCACGACCGGAGTCGTCTTCATCGGGCAGAAGGACGACCGGACCTGCGCGGGGCTCCGGGTTGACGACGCGATTCTTCTCCTGGTCGCGGGATTCCGGTCGGACGGCTCCATTCTGCCCTTCCCCTCGATGAACGTGCGCAAGGTGACGCTCGACCGCTGCGAGGTGGTCGCAGTCGAGGTCGAACCCTCCGAGAATCCCCCCGTGAGACTCGAAGGTCGGACGTGGATCCGCGTCGGCCCGCGTCGCGGCTTGGCGACTTCCGAAGACGAAAGGCGTCTCGTCGAGAAGCGGCGGTGGGGAAATCTTCCTTTTGACGCCCACGGAGTTCCGGGCGCGACGCTCGAAGACATCGACCTTCGCAGATTTGAATTGGAATTCCTTCCCGCGGCCGTCTCCCCTGAAGTGCTTGCGCAGAATCAGAGAACCCGGCAGCAGCAACTGCGAGCGCTGCGCCTGGCTCAGCCGCCGAATGACATACCGACGGTGACCGCTGTGCTCGTTCTGGGCATCGACCCTCGACGGTGGTTTCCAGGGGCGTACATTCAGTTCCTGCGCATCTCCGGCACTCAGCTGACCGACCCAGTCGTCGACCAACGAGAGCTTTCGGGAATGCTCCCAGATCAACTTCGCCAGGCCGATGAGGTCATCCGACTGAACATCGCGAGGCCCGCGTCGGTCGGTGGCGCGCTCCGAGTCGAGACGCCCGATTACCCGGAAGAGGCTCTTCGGCAGTTGCTGCGCAACGCCGTGCTGCACAGGACCTACGAAGGCACGGGGGCTCCCGTGCGGGTGACCTGGTTTGAGGACCGCGTGGAGATTCAGAGTCCAGGTGGCCCCTACGGTCAGGTGACGAAGGAGCACTTTGGTGAACCGGGAATCGCGGACTATCGAAACCCGACTCTCGCGGAAGCGCTCAAATCATTGGGATTCGTCGAGCGGTTCGGTGTCGGAATTCCGATTGCACGTCAGAAATTGGCGGCGAACGGCAACCCTCCGCTGGAATTCACGGTAGAAGACGCGCACGTGTTGGCGACACTGCGGCGAAAACCATGAAGACGATCACTCTCTTCAACAACAAGGGCGGCGCAGGCAAGACTTCCCTCGCCTACCACCTTGGTTTCATGTTCGCTGAGCTGGGACACCGCGTCGTGCTCGCGGACCTGGACCCGCAGGCGAATCTTTCGACGATGTGCGTGACCGATGATCGCCTCGAAGCGATTTGGGGCCAAGATCCGCGACCGACGATATTTGGGGCAATCGACCGCCTTCGCCGAGGGCTCGGCGATGTCGACCGCGTTTCCCACGAAAGCGTCGGCGGAAGCATCGGGTTGGTCGTGGGCGACCTCCAGTTGTCAGAGCTGGAGGACGACCTCTCACAACAGTGGCCCAAGTGCCTCGACCGTGATGAACGGGCTTTTCGCGTCACAACCGCTCTCTCTCGAGTCGTACGTGATGTGAGTGACCGCTTTGGTGCAGACATTGCCGTTCTCGACGTGGGGCCCAACTTTGGGGCGATCAACCGCGCAGCGCTCATCGCTTCGGACTACGTCATTGTGCCCGTGGCCCCCGATCTGTTCTCGATGCAGGGTCTGGAAAACGTCGGGCCACGACTGAAGGTATGGCGCGAGGCCTGGACAGACCGTAGGTCGCGCGCTCCAGCCCTGGATTTCGAGCTCCCGAAGGGCGAAATGGCGCCGCTCGGTTACGTGGCGGGCAGACACTCCGTGATGGGCGGTGGTGCGGTGAAGGCATTCCAGCGGTGGATTGACCGCATGCCGCTCGTGTACCGCCGCTCGTTCGGCGAACCGGAGCCCGCCGAGGGCATCGACGTCGCTTCCGATGAATTCTGCCTGGCACAACTCAAGGACTACCGCTCGTTGATGCCCATGGCTCAAGAAGCCAAGAAGCCGATGTTCCTTCTGAAGCCCGGGGACGGTGCCATCGGCGGACATCAGGGTGCGGTCCGCCAAGCCTACGATGACTTCAAGACCCTCGCCCTGGAAGTGCTGGAGCGCATGAACGTCGCGCAGACGCGTGCTTGAGCCGAATCGGCATCGGGATTGAGTTCGACGGGCGCCCGCCCCCTCCGTCAACCTGCTGATTTTTGCCTTCCTCTGGCCAAAAAGAGGCTCGCCGTCAGTGGGGGGCCATATAACTGTCATGGCGACCGCCAAGAAGGAGGGTCCCATGATGCACGAACACGTGATTACCCTCCGAGGTGCCGCTGCGAGCGAGGCAGGGCTCTCAGGGCACCTTCTTCGCGACTTGATGAACGTCCTCGTGGTCGGGGCCGAACAGTCGCTTCGTTACCGGCTTGACGGTCGCAGCACGGCTCGCGGTACGCCACCCGGCTGGCTTCGCTCCGCCTCGGACTTCGAGCTCATCGCAATGGAGCGCGGCCCCGGACGGCGAGCCTTCCGCGTCCAGGCTCGTCCGTTGGTCGACACGATGGCGACAAGGTTCGCCCAGGCAGACATGTTCGATGACCTGGACCCCAAGAAGTCGCCGCTGGAGCTATTCGAGGACTCGCTCGAACAGGCGCTCAGCGGCAACGCCGACAGCGACGCCTTCGACCACGCCCTCGTCGAAACCTGCGCAGGCTTTAGAACGGTGCTTGGCGAGGGAGTTGATTCCGTCGAGATCATGAATGGGCGTCTCGTGCGGATCGACGCCGAGTCTGTTGAGCGTGCCGCCCGCCTCGCGAAGGAAAGTTTCGCCTCACGCCGCGTCCGCCTCGCCGGTCATCTCAACGCCATCCAATACAGCGACTGTCGCTTCAGCCTAGTGCTGGAAGGAGGCGCCAAGATCGCCGGCACCGCGCGGGACCTCGGCGCGGAAGCCCTTCGGGAAGCCTTCGGGAGCAACGTGATCATCACAGGGAAGGCGGAGTTCCGTCCGTCCGGCAAGCTACTGCACATCGATGCCGAGTCCGTGGAACCAGCGAGCGAGAAGGACCTGAAGATTTTCGATCAGGTTCCGCGCCCATTGACGCTCGCGGCCCCCATCGAACGACAGGTCTCGAAGGCAGGTCTCGCGGCACTGCTTGGAAAATGGCCGGGAGATGAGCCGGTCGAGCAGTTGCTCGAGCAGCTAAGGCAACTCTCGTGACTCGCGAACCGAATTGGTTTGCCGACACGTCGATCGTCTTCCACGTTCTGAGACAGACACCGCTGGGTCAGCATGTCATCGAGGCGCTGCAGTTCCGCGGGCGGCTGAGCGTGCCGATGATCAGCGTGGTGACCTAGGGAGAGCTGTTCTCCCTGGCGGCCATGAACAATCACGGGAATGAGAAGCGGGACCGGCTCGAAGAGCTGCTCAATGAGCTCGTCATCGTCGATGTGAATTCCAGACCCATCGTCGACCGGTACGCATCGATCGATGTCATGAGCCTCCGCAAAGGCACCAGGATGGGGAAGAACGACCTGTGGATTGCCGCCTCGGCAGTAGAGACCGACTGCGTCCTGCTCACCACCGACCACGACTTCGACCACTTGCATCCCGAGCCGCTTCGGGTGTGGTGGTTCGACCCGAACGCCACTTCCTGGGCATCGACTCCGCCGTAAAGCCCGCAATAATGGAAACGCGGGTGATAGAACTACCCGCCCATGGCGAGCTCGCTCGACGTCCGCAACGACCTGGCCCGGGTGCTCAGGCTAGACCTGGTCGGGCCCGGCCCCTCGCATCCACTCGAGAAGGAAGGCCTCGACAGCCAACCCTCGCGCTTCTACCTCACCGGCTTCCTGGTTCCTCACGAGTCGAATGAGGAGTGGAAGAGCGCCGACGACGGACAGGAGGAGATTGACGCCGCGACCGGCGACGGTACCGGCGACGACGAAGGCCCCAAGGACAAGGCTTCGGGCCGGAAGGTCTTCTTCCCTTCCACCCTCGGTGCCAGCGTCTGCGTCGGCCCAAAGACGAAGACCGTCGAAGTTACTGCCTCGTGGGGCGACTACCACCGGGTCGCCGAGAAGCTGCAAGACGGCTCCGACGGGCCGGGGTACTGGCAGCGCACTCCCCGGCTGGTCACGCTCTCGGTGCCGGTCGAGACGCGCGAGCACCCGCTGAAGGGCTTCGGCGGCGTTCAGGTCTCGGTCGTCGCGCGCAAAGTCCGCCTGGACGGCGACGCCGGCAAGGACTCGGGCCTCGACGGCACGACGGCGCTTTCCGTCTTTCTGGTCAACAAGCGCGAGCCGGACACCACCCGCGAGCGCGACCAGTTCTTCCTGTTCCAGGCCGGGCTGCGGCTGCGATGTACCGAAGGCTTCGTCCCGCGCCCCAACCTGCGTGGACTGCTCTCGACTGACCCCGACGAGCGCACCGCCGACCTCCAGTACCGGGACGCTTTCGAGTACTCAGTGGGCCACGGGCTGGGCACTCACTCGCTGGTAGAAGACGGCGCGTGTCGCGAGGTCACGACCACCTGGATTCCCGGCGCCGAGGTCGAGAAGGTGATTCCCGCCGCCGTCCCTGGCGACTTCGACATGAAGCGGCTGTCGGAGTGCAGGTCCGCCGGCGAGGTCCGCACCAAGCTGTCGCCGCTCGTCGAGGCCTACGCGCAATGGCTAACGGCACAGCGCGCCCTGCCCGGTCTGTCGAAGCGCCGCAAGGTGGTCGCGGACGCCCTCTTGGCCAGCGCGGACGCAGTGCGTGCCCGAATCGAGGACGGACTCGAATTGCTCGACGAGCCTCGTGCCCTTCGCGCCTTCTGTCTCGCCAACGAGGCCATGGACGCGCAAGCGAGACAGCGCGGCCTGCTCAAGACGCCGGCGGACACCTCGGCCCCCACTTGGCGCCCATTTCAGCTCGCGTTCGTGCTGATGAACCTGCGCGGCGTGGTGGACCCCGCCCACCCCGACCGCGAGCGAGTGGACCTGCTCTTCTTCCCTACCGGCGGCGGGAAGACCGAGGCCTACCTCGGCCTGGCGGCGTTCACGCTCTTGTACCGGCGGCTCGTGAACCCGGGGCTCGCTTCGGCCGGCGTCTCGGTGCTGATGCGCTACACGCTGCGGCTGCTCACGCTCGACCAACTGCAGCGCGCGGCCACACTCATCTGCGCCCTCGAGCGCATTCGAGCAGCCAATACCGAGCAGCTTGGCGACTGGCCCTTCGAGATTGGGCTCTGGGTCGGTCGGGCCGCCACCCCCAACCGAATGGGGAAGAAGGGCGACAAGGACGAGAATTCGGCGCGCAAGAGGGTGATTTCGTACCAGAACGATTCGAGCAAGCCTCTGCCTGTGCCCATCGAGAGCTGCCCCTGGTGCGGCGCTGACTTCACCCAGGCGTCATTTCGGCTCGAGCCCGGCCCCGACGAGCCGAAGGACCTGCGCATCGCCTGCTCGAACCGCGGCAAGTGCGAGCTCGCCGGCAAGTCACTACCCATCCTCACCGTGGACGAAGCCATCTACCGGCGGCTCCCGTGCTTCCTCATCGCCACGATGGACAAGTTCGCCGCCCTGCCGTGGGAGGGGCGCACCGGAGCCCTGTTCGGCAAGGTCGACCGGGCCGACGCCGACGGATTCTACGGGCCGTGTGACCTCGGAAACGGAAAGCGGCTGGGCAAGGCGTTGCTCCCTCCCGACCTCGTCATTCAGGACGAGCTTCACCTCATCAGCGGCCCGCTCGGGACTATCTCAGGCCTGTACGAAGCGGCTATCGAGGCGCTCTCGTCCCGAAAGGACGGTGAGCGCACCGTTCGACCGAAGCTGGTCGCCTCGACGGCAACGGTGCGGCGCGCCGAAGCGCAGATTCGCGAGCTTTTCGCCCGCTCTTCGGTCGAGGTCTTCCCGCCGCCTGGACCCGACCGGCTCGACTCGTTCTTCGCCCGGACCGTCCCCTCGACGACCAAGCCTGCCCGGCTATACCTGGGCATCGCCGCCCCGGGCCGAAGCCTCAAAGTCGTGTTGCTGCGGACCTACCTCGCGCTCATCGCCGCCGCGCAGCGGCACTTCCTCGACGATGGCGCCGAAAAGAACGAGGCGAACGTCGCCGACCCGTACATGACTCTGGTCGGTTACTTCAACAGCCTGCGCGACCTGGGCGGCTCGCGCCGCATCATCGAGGACGAGGTGCTCAGCCGAGCCGACTCGATGGTCCAGTACCGCCGCCGGCACGGCGAGAAGGAAGCTCCGGACTTCGTCAACCGCCGCATCAAGTTCGACGTAGTCGAGCTGACCAGCCGCGAGTCGAACGCCGCCGTTGCGCGGGCCAAACGCCGCCTCGAGCATGGGTTCCACCACCGTGACGAGCGGGTGGACGTGGCCATCGCCACCAACATGATTTCGGTCGGCCTCGACATCAGCCGGCTCGGGCTGATGGTGGTGCTGGGGCAGCCGAAGATGACATCGGAGTACATTCAGGCGAGCAGCCGCGTTGGACGCGACGAGAACCGGCCCGGCCTGGTGGTCACGCTGCTCAACGTGCACAAGCCGCGAGACCGCAGCCACTACGAACGCTTCGAACACTTCCATCAGACGTTCTATCGGAGCGTCGAGGCGACCAGCGTCACCCCGTTCTCGCCGCGCGCGGTGGACCGCGCCCTGCCGGGGGTCCTCGTCGGCTTGGCACGCCACGGGCTCGCCGACCTCACCGCACCGAGAGACGCGGTGCGGATGGCCGAGCGACGGACCCAGGCCGGCTGGGTGGCCGACGCGCTCGGTGAACGGGCCGAGCGGGCAGGGCACGTGCCCGAAGCGGCCAGCGTGCGCGGGCGCGCGGGTAACCTCCTCGACGACTGGAGCCAGCTCGCTGTTGACCAGAAACAAGGCAACGCGGGCCTGCAGTACCAGCGCGAGCTTGGAAACGACCCGGCCCTGCTGCACACGCCGCTCGACCCGGCTCTGCAGCTACTCGACCCAAGGCAGCGCCGCTTCAAGGCGAGTCGCTCGCTCCGTGACGTCGAGCCGAGCGTCAACCTGTTCATCAAGCTTCCCGAAACCAATCAGCCGCTCGAGGAAGAGTGATGGCTGGACGAACCAAGCAACGGCGGGGCTCTGGGGCTGGGCGGGCCGTGGTCCGGCCGCACGGCCAACTGAGGCGCAGCCACGTGGTGGGCGCGAGTGGGCCCGGAGCGCTCATTGACTTGCCGAAGTACGCCGTCATCGTCAGCGGCCTCGAAGGGTGGGGCGACCCGCAGATCAACAACTTCGAGTCCATCGACGACGAGCGAACCCGGTCGCGGCTGGCGGTTCGCTTGAAAGTGCCGGGCCTGAGGCTGTACTCGCCGCCGGTCGAGGGCGATACGTTCGGCGAGAAGCTCGCCCCGGGAATCACCGCGTGGGCCTTTCCGCGGTGGTTCATCGCCCAGCATGAGCTGAAGCCCGGCATCCGTCCGCTGGTGCACGCGCGCCAGCTCGAAAAGAACCGGTTCATTGACGACGAGCGAAAGAAGCACCGCGTCGTCCCGGTGCGCTTCGTCCGCGCGTGCGTGAACGGCCATGTGGACGACATCGACTGGAAGGGCTTCGCGCACCGGGGCCCGACGAACTGCTCGCAGCAGTTGCTCTGGTCTGAGCGCGGCGCCAGCGGCGACTTCGTAGACATCTTCGTCGGGTGCACGTGCGGGCAATTCCCGCCGCGGTCGATCATCGAGGCCACCAAGCGCCCCGAGGGCAAGCCGGTGGTCGGGTGGTGCAACGGGGCGCGGCCCTGGCTGGGCAATGGCCCGCGAGACCAGTGCCGCACCGAGGACGACAAGCCGGTCGAGTTCCGGCTGCTGGTTCGAAACGCGAGCAACGCCTACTTCGGGCTGATGGACCGGTCCATCTCGGTGCCCGAGCCCGACCAGACGTTGCGCACCGCGGTGGGAAAGCTGATCGACGACCTGTCGGCCGTCGAATCGCCCGCGGACCTCAAGTACGAGCGGAAGAAGAAGAAGGTGCAGTCGATTCTGGGTGGGCTCGGGGACGAGGCAGTGCTGGCCGAACTGAAACGGCGCCGAGACCCTGGCGCGGTCGATGAGCGGAAGTCGAAGGTGGCCGAGCTGCAGACGTTCCTCGCCGTGAAGGGTCAGGAAGGCGAAGACGCTCCCGACAGCATTTTCTTTGCCCGCGAGCAGGCGCTACCCACGCCGAGGCCAAAGCTGCTCGCGCCGCTCTTGAAGGTGCTGCTCATCGACCGGCTGCGCGAGGTGAGCGTCCAGGTGGGCTTCACCCGGTTCGAAGCTCCTTCTACCGACCCCGAAGGCGAGCTCGACCTCCAGGTCCAGTCCGGCGCGTTGGCGCGCGAGTCGGCGTGGCTGCCGGCGACCGAGAATCGTGGCGAAGGCGTGTTCCTGGCGTTCGACCCGAAGGCGTTAAGGGATTGGGCGAAGAAGCCGAGTGTCGAGAGGCGCAAGAATGAGTTCGAGTCCGGCTACGCGGCCTGGGCTGCCACTCACAAGGTGAAGGCGCCACCCCCGCCCATCGAGTACGTTCTGCTGCACTCGCTGTCGCACCTGATGATGACGTCGCTTGCGCTCGAGTGTGGATATTCGGCGAGCTCCATTCGCGAGCGCGTGTATGCCCTCGAGGCTGGCTACGGAATCCTGCTTCACACTGGAACGCCCGACGCCGAAGGCACGCTGGGCGGGATGGTTCACGCCGCAAGCGACGTCGAGTCGTTGCTGCGCGGCGCGCTCGAGGTCGGGCGGTTCTGCTCGTGCGACCCGGTCTGCGCGCAGCACCACCCGGACAGCCCGCACGAAGAGCGGTTCCTCCACGGCGCCGCGTGCCACGGCTGCCTGCTCCTTCCGGAGACGTCGTGCGAGATGCGCAACGACTACCTGGACCGGTCGCTGGTGGTCGAAACCGTCGAGCAGCTCGGCTGCGAGCTCTTCGGGGACGCATGACGGCGCTGAGCAGCCTGCGCGAGGAAGAGCTCGACGGCCTCGCCGACGCGCTGGCGACGGGTCGGCTCGTCGCGCCATTGAGTGGCTTCGCCTTGCAGCGAGTGGTCGGTCGCGCTCCCTCGGCCGAGCTGGTGGAGGCGGTATCGACGCTGGTCGAAGCTTGCAACGTAGCGGGGGCGGCCGCCGCACTCAGGCTGCTGGCCGACCAGAGGCGGGCGCTGACGGGCAGTCGCCTGGCGCCCGAGCTTGTCTGGACTGGGCCGGATGCTGTGCAATCGATTCGTGACACGGCGGTGGTGGTAAGGGAGCTGTTCGAGCGCGCGCGGAGCGAAGTGCTCCTGTCGGGCTTTGTCATCGTCCGAGGCGAAGCGGTCTTCGGCGAGCTTGCCACGCGAATGGACGCCGAACCCGGACTGCGGGTTCGGCTCTTCCTAAACGTTCCGCTCCGGCCGCCGGCAACCGCGGACGAGTCGGTGAACCAGTTCGCCCGCGAGTTTCGGTCCGGGCAGTGGCCTGGTCAGCGCTTGCCCGAGGTCTATTACGACCCCCGGGCGCTCGAAGGAGAAGCCAGAAATAGAGCCGTCCTGCACGCAAAGTGCGTCGTCGTCGATAGGCAGACGGCATTTGTTACCAGCGCCAATTTCACCCCGCATGCGCAACGGCGGAACATCGAGCTCGGCGTGTTGCTCGAGTCCGCCACCCTTGCGCGCCAAATAGATGAACAGTTCGAGCAGTTGGTCACGTCAGGGCAGGTTCACCGCCTGCCCGGAACGTAGCGGGCCTGCGCGGATCACCCTTGTTTCGTGCCGCTGCAGGTCCGCAGTCGACAGCAAGAAGTCGCGGAACTGATGTGCGGGATGTCTCGGCGGCGGAAGCGCCTTAGTCGCGCACTTGGACCGCTTCAAGCATGCGCAAGTACTCAGGAGGAAGTTGGTGCTCCCTCGCGCCATCCACCACGAGGCGGAGGTAATCGACGGTCGGTCTCAGGAGGTCGTCGATGGAGTCGGCGGAGGCAAGGTACACCCAGCACGAAACCTCGCTTCCGTCCGCCAACATCACGAGTCGCTCGACCCGCTCGTAACCTTTGCCCCTGCCCTCGAAGCCGTCGAGGCGTGAAAGGTCTTCGGTCGTCAGCTCGAACAGGACCCCCCACACCACATCATCCTTGCGGCCAGTGCGAAGCGCGTTCGCCTTGCCGGAGCCGTCCTTGCTGCGCTTATGGAATCGGAGAAGGTGACCGTGGAGCTGGGCAGGGCCGGCCGGCTTCGCGGCGATGCCTCGGTCACGTAGTCGCATCGTCCCCAGGTTTGACCCGTACGCGAAGTAGAGGTTGCTCATGGATATCCCGAAGCCAATCGACACATGGCCGGGCCTACTTGCCGACCTGCGCGACGATGCTGCCGACCTCGGCCGCGTAGGGCGCCGCCGGCTCGGCCTTCAGGTATTCCTGGAAGTGTCCGCGGGCCTTCTCGCCTTGCTTGGCCCGAAGCTCGAGGAACCCGGCGAGCAGGTGCCCCATCGGGTGGGCGGCGCTTGCCTCGAAGAGATGCCCGAGGGCCCCCAGCGCCTCTTCGTCGCGGTGCAGCCCGTACAGCGCCAGGGCCTGGCCGTACCAGGCTTCCGGCTCGGAGGGCGCCGCCGCCGCGACCTTGGTGAACTGCCTCAGCGCCTCTTCGGCGTCCGCCGCGGCCAGCAGCTTCGCTCCCTTCGTCAACGCGGCGTTTTCCGGTCCATCTCCCGCCTCTGGCAGCGCGAGGCGCAAGCCCGAAGCGCTCAGCTCGAGTCCGCGCGGCCGGCGCGGCGCAGGGCTGCCCTTCTCCGGCAGGCTCGGCGGCGGCGGAAGCGGCGGGGGCTTCACGAAGGGCCGGGTGGGCCGCGCCACCGGGGCGACCGGAGCGCTCGGGGAAGCGACTCGCGGGGGCGGCTGCGGACGGAGCGCCAGCACCGCGCCGACTACGGCGAAGAGCACTGTCGCCGCCAGGGCCCCTCGCCCGATGGCGCGGCGGCGCCGCTGCGCCCTGCCCACCGATTCGTCCTCCGGGACGTGCACCGCCGCCTTGGTGGTGACGGCCACCGGAATTCCCGGCGGAACGGCCGCCACCGGAGCGAGCGCCGGCGCCTGGACGACTGCCGGCGGGGGCGGGGTTTCCGACACCCGCTCGGCCAGGTCGAGCATTTCGAGCGCCGCCAGCGCGTAGATGCGCCGGAGGACGTCGTCCCGAATCATCCCGGTGGCTTCGATGGTTTCGTCGACGGTGGGCCGCCGCTGCAGGGCCATCACCAGGAACTCGTCCCGCACCGCCAGCTTCAGCTCGCTTGGCGAGTGCGGCGGCTGGTGCACCAAGGCGAACCGCTGCTCGGGCGGAAACGGCAGGCCGGCCTTCACCGCTTCCGCCGGAAGGGCGGTGCACACCCCGGTGTAGATGATTTGCGCCGGATTGGTGTGCTGCGGCACCTCGGAAGACTCACCCGCGCCCACCAGCCGCCAGCGCGCTCCCACCCAGCGGAAGCAGTCGAGTAATTTTCGGCCGAGGTTCGCCTGCAGGTGCCGCTGAAGTTGGATGGCGGTGAGCACTTCCTTCTGCACCAGCAACTGCTCGAGCTTCACCCGCTTGTTCGCGGACAGGGCCAAGAGCTCGTGCGCCTTGGCCTCGCTCAGCACTTCCTTGTCCACCAGGTACTTCGCGAACGCCTCGTTGGCCACGTTCGAGGTGCACGCCACCGGCGCCCCGTTCTCGAAGTAAATCCGCTTCTCGAGCGGGGGCTGCGACAGCTCGAGCGCGCAGGTGCGCCGGGTGACGGCCACCGCGTTCAGGAGCGCCGAGAACGGCGTCTCGGCCAGCGTTCCCTTGCCGGGCCGGAGAATGCTCGCTGAGTCGCCGAAGATTGGCATGCGCCGGCCTAGTTGCCCCAGTCCTTCAACGTCGTCGTCGCCTTGACCCGGTCGGCGGCGAGCCGCTTCACCGACAGCGGCCTGACTGCGACGAACAGCGGGTACGGGAAGCGGTCCTCGAGGTAGGCGCCCCAGAAGTACTCGCCCTCGTCCAGGCCTTCCAGCTCGAACTCGGCCGCCGAGGTAGTACGCGTCGCGAGGGGAACCGACAGGTCCGGCGTCCGCGCCAGCACCCAACGGTAGGTGGGGGTGCCCGGGGCCGGTTCCCAGCGGAACAGGACTTTGACCGGCTTGCCGGTGTGCCGCACCACCGCGCCCGGTTCGGGCTGGAGCAGGTAGTCGGACGGCGCGGCTTCCTCGCAGAACAGCGGCCGGGCCTCGCCGTAGTCGCCCAGCCGGCCGTCGCGGTCTCTGGCCGCCACCCTCCAGGCGTACCTCCCGGAAGCTTTGGGGACGAAGAGGCCGAACGGCCCGGTCACATCGGCGGTCAGGGCAAGGGCCTGGAACGCCGGCTCGCGGGCGACCTGGAAATGGTAGCCCGCGGCGCCGGCCACCGGTTCCCACTCGAGCCGCACCACCAGCCCTAAGCATTCGAAGCGCCGGTCGGGCGCCGGGCCCGTCGCGCGCGGCGGCGTGAGGAGGTTCTGGGTGGCCGCGGGCTCGCCCGACACCAGCACCGTGAATTGGCCCGGGCTCAAGCGGTGCTTCGTCCCCGTCACCTCGAGGCTCGCCTCGCCGATGAGCAGCGCCACCTCGGTGCCGGTCGCCGTCCGGCGCAGCCGAAGCTGGGTGGGTTCGCCGTTCTCGCTCACCAGGAAGGCCCGGACGCCCTCGAGCGTGCGAAAGGGGAAGGGCGGCGCCGCGACGTCCGCCGCCGAGCGCTCGGTGAAGCCGCGGCCCTCGCCCTGCTCGACGGTGGCCAGCGCCGCCGCCGGCCGGCCCTCCGCGGGAGGAAGCGCCTCGAGCAACACCCCGGTGCTTTCGTCGAGCCGGAAGCCGCCGCCGGCCAGGTAGTCGAGCCGGGCCGAGGACAGCTTGCCGGTGCGGACGCGGTCTCCGGCGCGGAGCTCGCCCTCGAAGGACAGCGGCGCCCAGCTTGCTTCGCCGGCGCGAAACTCGACGTCGCCGTCGAGCGCGCCACACCGGGCGACGACCGGAGGCAGCGGCTTCGCCACAGGCGCCGGAGCGGCAGCCGCCACGGGTTCCTCCCTCGCGGGCTGGCAGGCGGCGAGGGAGGCGAAGGCCGTCACGAGCGCGGTTAGACGCAGACTCAACGGGACTCCTTCCCCCCACGGTCGGGGCCGGCTCCGAAGAAGCTGCCCGGACCCGGCCCGTTCACGTCTTTGCCCAGATCGACCGCGCTGTCCACCGCCGGGCTCGCCGGCTGTAGGGTGTAGTCGCGCGCCGCCGGGTACGAGTAGAGCGGGTCGGACACGAGGGTGGACGGGTCTCCGGCGAGGCAGCCGGCCGAGGCGTTCGCGAACAGCGACTGGTAGTCGCGCGCCAGGAAGGTGGCGGCCCCGCACTGCGCCGCGCCCAGCGTCTGGTGGGTGAAGAGGTTGTCGCGCAGCGACTGTCCGGCACCCCCGCCGTAGTCGACCCCCCGCTCGCCGAGCTCGAAGGTGTCGTGGACGATTTCCATCACCCTCGGGCAGGTGGCGCGCACTCCGCCCTTCAGGTTCGCGAAGACGTTCGACTGGAGCTCGAGCGTCGTGGCGGCCACGGCGCAGCTCGTGACCGAGACGCCATAGGCACCGGGGGCGTCGAGCAATTCGGAGTAACGGACCGAGAACGAAAGGCTGCCGTCGTCGGTGAGGCAGTCGGTGGTGCAGCCCGACATCGAGACGTGTTCCATCGCGGCGTTGCCGCGGACGACCCAGCCGGGGGCGTCGCGCACCCGGACGTCGAACAGGGTGAGGCTGCCCGCCGCCTGGACGAGGTGGGCCGCGCTCTGCCCGGTCAGCTCGACCCCCGCCAGCAGCAACGGGGCCGAGACGTCGAAGTGGCCTTGCAGCACGACGCCATTGCCCCCCACCAGGCTCATCGCCTGCCCCAGGCTGACCGCCGCCGGGCCGGTCACCGTCATCGCGCCGGCGAAGGTGATGGTTTTCCCGGCGCTCGCGTTGGCCAACCGTACCGCCTCGGCCAACGACAGCTGGCCGTCCGCCCCGAACGGCCCGTCACAGGCGACGGCGCCGTCGTCCACCTCGGAAGCGACGGTGACGGTGCACAGGTCGGCGGGCGCAGCCACCACCACCACTGCGGTGACCGCAAAGCCCACGTCGCCGGCGGCATCGCGGACCGCAACGCGCGGGTAGTACAGCCCGGGCGCGCCGAAGACCTGGCTAGCCGACAGGGTCGAGCTCCACGGAGTCCAGGGCGGGGCTCCCGCCGCCGCGCCGGTCAAATCCCAGCTCGCCTCCAGCCCGGCCGCCGGCGTCTGGTAGTCGTAAGAGCTGGCGGCGGTGAAGGCAATCGCCTGGCCGGCGACCACCGCGCCGGGAGTGGCCGACAGGCGCGCGATGGGCGCCGAGGCCGCGGGGGGCGCGGCGACGTCGAAGGCGTTCGACAGGCCGCCCAGCGAGCCCGAGGTCGCCACCAGCCTGCGCCCGGCTCCGGCCGGAGTGGTGATTGCGACTTCGCCGGACCAGATTCCGTTGGTGAACGAGTTGGTCGCGGCGGGCCCGCTGCACGCCCGGGTGCAATTCGCCGCTCCGGATGGCAGCGCCGCCAGCACCGCGGTGCCCGAAAAGGAAGGCGTGAGGTTGCCGTAGAGGTCCTGCGCGCGCAGTCGCACCGCGAACGGAGCATTCATCGGCCGCGGCGAGGCGAGGGGGTCGAAGGAGAAGGCGCTGGCCGCGGCAGGGGCGACCGTCTCTTGCTGCGCCTGGCTGAGGGTGAACGCCGCGGCGGTGACCGTCGCGGTTCCGGCCAAGCTGCTCCGGAAGTAGAAGCTGACGGTGTCGGTGCCGGCGCTGAACGCCAGGCCCGAAGCTGCGGTGGTGCACGAGCCGTCGGAATAGAAGGCGAGGCTCGCCGCGGGCAGGGCGGAGAGCGTCAGCGCGCCGGACGCGGCCACGGCCGCCGGATTCCCGAACGAGTCTTGAGTCTGAACGGTGAGCACGCCAGAACAGCTCCCGGCGGTGGTGCTTCGGGACGGGGTGAGGAACCCGAGCTGCGAGGCGACCTGCGGCGTCACCGTCTCCAGTTGGCTGGCTCCGAGCAGGCCCGGGGCCGCGAGCCCGACGGTCACCTGCGCCGCGCCGGTGCCCTTGAAATAGAAATCGCCCGAGCTGGCGCCCGAGGCGATGACCACCGAGGAGACCTGGACGGCGCAGCTCGAGTCGGTGAAGAACTTGAAGCCCGCAGCCGGGGCCGCGCTCAAGTTCACCGTCGCCGCCGCCACCGCGGGGGTGAGGTTGCCATACGGGTCCTCGATGGCGGCCGTCACTTTCGCCGAGCAGTCGCCCGCGAAGGTGCTGCGCGGCGAAGTCCCGAAGGCCAGCCGGTCGAGCGGCGCGGGCGTGAAAGTCTCATTCTGGGTTCCGTCGAACCAGCCCACCACCGAGGAGGTCAGGGTGCCCACTCCCGCCTGGGTGCCCCGAAAGTAGAACGACGTCTGGCTGGCGCCCGCCGCGACGGAGAGGTTGGAGATGACGTTCGCGCAGGCCGCGTCCGAGTAGAAGGTGACGCCGGTGGTGCCCTGCAGCGAGACCGAAGTCGCGGCCGCCACCGGCCTCTGAGCGTCGTTCAGGTCGCGGGACTCGAGGGTGGTCAACGCCGAGCACTGCCCGGCGACGAGCGTCTGCGGGGCGGAAAGGAAGGCAAAGCGGGCGGCGGGCGGAACGCCGATGGTTTCCACCTGGTCGACGGATGAGAAGCCGGCGGCCGAGGCGGTGAGGGTGAATTGCCCTTCGGTGGAACCGCGGAAGTAGAAGGTCGCGCTTGAGGCGGCCGCGGCGACGGTCGGGTTCGCCAGCGGCGCCGCGCACGACGAGTCGGCGAAGAGGGACAAGCCCGGCGCAGGCGCGGACGTGACCGAGAGCGCCGTGGCGGCTTGAACCCCGGAAGGGTTGCCGAAGGCGTCGCGGGTCTCGACCCGGGCCACCGGCGAGCACGAGCCCACAAGCAAGATTTGCGCAGGCGATGTGAAGGCCAGGTGGTCGGCCACCGCGGGCGTGACGGCGACCGACTGGCTGGCGTCGGAAAGGCCGGCTGACGCCGCCTTGACGGTTACCGTTCCGGCACGGGTGCCGAGGAAGTGGAATGTCG
Organism: Archangiaceae bacterium; assembly: GCA_023248915.1. Classification (GTDB taxonomy): domain Bacteria; phylum Myxococcota; class Myxococcia; order Myxococcales; family Myxococcaceae; genus JAHFDQ01. The sequence continues at coordinate 17,464 of JAHFDQ010000021.1, forward strand.
CTTGGCTCGCTCCGGCGGCGATGTCCACGGCGGATACCGGCGAGGCGCAAGCGGCGTCGGAATAGAAGGTGAGCCCGGTCGCCGGCAGGGCGGTCAACCCGACCGAGCTGGTCGCCGGCAGCCGGGCGACGTTCCCGTAGGCGTCGCGGGTCTCGAGCGCCACCTCGGGCGAACACTGCCCCGCGACGACGCTGGGCCCGGGGGCGAGGAAGGCGAGCTCTGCCGGTGCCGCGGCCGCGACCCGCTCGGTCTGAGAAGCTGCCTGGAGCGAAGGCGCCGACGCTTCGACGAGGACCTTCCCTGCCTGGGTGCCGATGAAGTGGAAGGAGTACCGGCTCGTGCCCCGGTCGAGCACCGGTGCGTCGAGCGGCGTGGCGCAGCTCGCGTCCCTGTAGAGAGTAAAGCCCGCGGCCGGCGACGGAGTGAGCGTCAGCGGCAGCGGCGCGTCCGCCGGGGCTTCCGCTCCGATGCCGTCGACCAACTGGAGAGTCACCGCCGCCGAGCACGCGGCCGCGGCGGCCGTCCTCTCCGGAGTGGCGAAGCGCAGCGCGACCGGAACCTGCGTCGCCACCGCGAACTCATTCGAGCTGCCGGTGCGGCCCGCGGCGTCGGTGACGGTGAGCACGTTCGCGGCGTGCGGCGAACGCAGCTCGACCCGACCCGCCCAGCGGCCGAAGGCGAAGTCACCCGCCGCCTTGGGTACCACCGAACCGGTCAGGTCGGTGAGGATGGTCGAACCCGAGTACGGCTTGACCACCGCGCCCTGCGCGTCGACCGCGCTCACCTGGAGCTGGAAGGGCGTGAAGACGTGCTGCGGTCCCACCGGCTCGATGAGGTAACCCGCCACCAACCGGTCGAGCTCGGCCACCGAGAGCACGTGAAACGCGTCGGGCACGACGCTGGTGCGGTCCCAGGGGTCGGTGAGCGTGAGCTCGTACAGGCCCGGCGCCATCCCCTCGGGGACGATGGCCGACAGCACGCCCTCTGGGTTCAGCCGCACCCGCCGCAGCGTGGTGCCGCCCAGGCGGGCGGTGTAGGTGGCGTCCACCCGGGACTCGCCGTGGTCGTCGTAGTTGGCGAACACCCGAGGAGCGAGGTTCTCTCCGGCGATGGTGACCTCGACCGGTTCTCCTTCCAGCGCGCTGTCCGGGCTCAGCCTCAGCAACGCCGGGGGGGCGCTGACGACGTCCTTGCAGCCGGTCGCGGCCAACAGCAGCAAGAAAGTTCCGCTCACCCCGAGCGGAGCGAAGCGCAGTCGACCAGCCGCCCTCGACTCCGCTCGGGACGAACGGAAGGGCTCCGCGCGGGTGGACCGGGAAGGTTCCGCTTCGCCGGACCGAGAAAACTCCGCTCGGGCCGAACTGGGACTCACGGCCTCACCGTGGCGGTCTGCACCGCGGGGGCGAGCATGCCGGGAACCACCGCCGCAACGCCGACTTCGAGGTCGCCCACGGCCTGGCCCCAGAGGTAGAAGCTCGCGCTGGAAGCGCCGGCGGGGACACTCGCCGAGCCGGTCGGGACGCTGCACGCCGCGTCCGAGAAGAAGCCGACCGAGGCCGCCGGCTGAGCCGACAGGGTCAGCTCGGTGAGCTGGTCCACCGGGCTGGCGTTGCCCAGGCGGTCGAGCGTCCGCACCGTCACCGGCAACGAGCACTCGCCGGCGCGAATCGACCGCTCGGGCGTGCCGAAGGCGAGCTGGCTCGGGGCCAGCGGGGTCAGCGTCTGCACCTGAGTGGAGTTGGGAAAAATCTCCGGCACCACCCGGACTCCCACCACCCCCGAGGTGTCGCCCCGGAAGTAGAACTCCAGGTGGCCTCCGCCCGCCGGGACGGTCGCCTGCGAGACGGGCAGGGTGCAGGCCGAATCGGAGAAGAACGTGAAGCCGTCCGGAGGCGCCGCGTCGAGCCGCGCCGAGACCGCCGCCTCGAGGTCGGACGGAAACCCGAACGAGTCGCGGGCTTCCATCTCCACCTTGGCGGAACACGTGGCCACGGGAAGCAACTGGGGCGCGGAGAGGAAGGCGAGCTGCACCGCCAGGCCCGGGCTCACCGGAAAGTCGTTGGACGTGCCAGTTTTCCCGGTCGCGTCGGCAGCCAGGAGCGCGTCGCTCGGTGAGAACGCCGCCACCGACACCTGCTGCCGCGCCCGGCCCAGGTTGAAGGGGCCGATGGACCCAGGCGTCAGCGTCCCGGTGCGGTCGGACACGAAGGCGTTTCCGACGAAGCCGTCCACCGTCTGGCCGTCCGCGTCCACCGCCGTCAACTGCACGGTGAAGGGAACTCCGGGCCGCTGCGGGCCCACGCGCTCGAACTCAAACGTCGCCAGCCGGTTGGGCGAAGCCACCACCCGGTACACCTCGGGCAGAAAGCCTTCCCGGCCGAACGCGTCGCGCACCCGGAGGCCATAGAAGCCGCGCGCCGCCAGAGGGGGGACCACCGCGTGCAGCGCGCCGTCGGCGGTGAGCTGCACCTGCCCGAGCTCGACCTCGGCCAGCGCCGGCTCGGTGGGCACGAGCACCGCCGAAAAGCCGTCGTCGCGGTAGCTGCGGCTCGGCTGCCCGAAGTCGGTGTAGACGCGGGGCTCGAATTGCTCGCCGGTGACGTCGACCTCCACCGCCACGTCGTTCGCTCCCTGCGAGGGGACGATGGCCGAAAGGCGCGGGCCGCGGGCCGACACGCCTCCGCAACCGAAGACAGCCGCGGCCGTGAGGAAGAGGAGCGGCCTCATCAGAACAACCCGAACCGGTACCCGGCCTCGACCGCCACTCCTCCCGCGTTGAGCCTGAAGTCGGGGTTGTCGACCGGGGCATAGGCGTAGGACAGCTCGCCGAAGAATTGGCCCGGCCCGGCGGTCACCGCCCCCGAGACGAAGCCGAGGCCGCCGCCCGCCAGGGCGTTCAGCTGCGTGCGGTTCGAGGAATTGCGCACCTGGGCCCAGGTGGCCAGCCCCCCTAGCCCGAAGTGGACGGACAGCCGGCGCGACGCGTACCCCTCGTAGCCGAGCCGCACGGCCACCGGCACGAAGGTGGCGCGCGACTCGCTCGGGAATTGCCCGCCGGCCCCCGCCACCGACTGGCTGGCGGTTCCCACCGTGGCGGACAGCCCCAGCCCGAGGAAGCTTCCCCCGACGCGGAACGGCACCCAGGCATCGACGCCGACCCTGGGCGTCACCAGGTCGCCCAGGCTGTGGGTGAGGCCGACGCGCGCGCCGACGAGGAACGACGGCCCCTCGCGCAGCGGAATGTTCACCGTGGTCTCGAAGCCTCCGGACGAGCTGACGATGCGCACCGAGGCGTCGCCGCCGGCCGCCATCGAGGCCGGGGCCTGGTACTCGGCCTGGTACCGGCCGTCGCCGACCTCGGTCAGCTTTCCCAAGACGCCGGTGTCGGCCACCAGAATCAGGTGCGCGCCGTTCAACGGCAGCCCGGCTTCGTCGCGCACGTCGAGCGAGAGCAGCGCCTTCGTCTTGCCGTCGGCCACCACCGGGCTGGGCGCCACGCGGGACGACACGCTTCGAGGCGTCGCCTGCGGCTGGAGCTGGTAGTTGGCCGCGCCCTGCAACAGCGCCCCGCCCGGGACGTGCACCACCGCGGAGAACTGGACCAGCCCCCCGCGCGGGTAGACCGGCGGCGCGATGAACGGCGCCTGATACACGCCGTTGCCCTTGTACTCGGGGCTGGCCAGCGGCTGGCCGTTGGCGAACACCTCGACCTTCTGCTGCGCAAGCCCCAGGCCGGCGGCGTCGAACACCAGCGCCGACACCGGCGCGGTGGACTTGCCGTCGCTGGGAAGCTGGCGCACCGGGGGTGACACCACCACCGAGGCCGGCTGCGGAATTCCCAGGGTGAGCCGCGCCGAGGCGCTCGCCACCGGGTCGTCCGGCACCGACACCGCGAAGGTCACCTCGGCCGCCGTCGTCCCGACCGGAGGCAGGTACTTGTAGACGTACCGCCCGCGCTCGGCCCGCTGCAGCGTCGCCGACCCGAGCGACGGCACCACCTTGATTCGGTCGGCGGGCACGTTGGCGCCGCCCAGGTCGTAGTCGACCTCGAGGCGCGCCCAGTCTTCACCGTTGGCCACCAGCGCGTGCGGCACCATGCCGATGGACAGGCGGTTGTACGGCGGCACGTCCACCTTGGCTCGGCGCTGGGTGAGCTTCCCCGAGGCTTCGCGCACCTTGATGAGCGCTTCGGGAATTCCGGGAGGGACTTCGACCGGCACCACCACCGCGCGCGTTTCGTCGGTGACCACCGGGCCGAACGTCTGCATCCCAATCTCGACGTTCACCGTCGAACCGGTGGGCGCCGAGACGTTTATCTTCGTCATCCCGTGGAGGGGAATGCGCAGGAAGTGGATGGGCGCGTCGGCGCCCGTCTCGCGCCACACCGCTACCAGCGCCACCTGCGGGTAGCGGGTGATGGGCGGCACGTACACCGACCGGTATTCCCCCGGCCCGGTCCGGGTGACGTCGCCGAAGCTGCCCACGTTCACCGACAGGCGGAGCGGGCGGGCCTCGGTCCCGGCCGACTCATCGACGTGAATCGACACCCCGACCGACTCGGTTCTTCCGAGCACCACCGGGCTGTGGTCCAAGGTGAGCGAGGCAGCCTGGACGGTTGCCGCCAGGCCGAGCGCCACCATCGAAATTCCTCGAAGCGACCGGTTCACTGGCAGGCCATTCTAGACGAGGGGTCGTGGAAAGCATTTTGCCTGCCGCCCGGCTGGGCATTTGCCGGCACGCGGGTTGTCGCCTAGCTTTCTCGGCGTTGGAGGGAAGCTGGCGTTGCTCTTCCCGACCGCTGACTACGGCATCTTCTTTCTGTTCGCGTTCGCCGCGGCCTGGGGCCTGCGAAGGTCTCTGCGCGCGCGCCACGGCTTCCTCCTGGTCGCGAGCTACTTCTTCTACGCGTACTGGGACTGGCGCTTCCTGCCGCTGCTGGTCGGCCTGTCCCTGCTCGCCGCCCTCGTCGGGCGCTGGCTTCAGGTGGAGACACGGCCGCGCGCGAAGAATGCGCTGGTGGCGGTCGGCGTCGCGCTGTCCCTGTCCACCCTCGGCGTCTTCAAGTACCTGAGCTTCGCGTCGGTGGCAGTCTGGGGGCTGTTGCAGTGGCTGGGAGTTTCGCTGGGCCCGGCCCGGGTCCCCGAGGTCGCGCTCCCCGTCGGCATCTCGTTCTTCGCGTTCCACGCCATCTCTTTGATGGTGGACGCCTACCGCGGCCGCATTCCGGTGAAGGTGAAGGTGCTGGACGCGCTGCTGTACGTGGCCTTCTTTCCGCAGTTGGTGGCCGGGCCCATCTTGAGGGCGGCCTCCTTTCTGCCGCAGTTGACGGTGCCGCCCGACGCCGAGGGAATCGACGCCGCGCGCGCGTTCGAACTCGTCGTCGCCGGCCTGGTGAAGAAGGTGCTCATCGCCAACTACCTCGCCACCCGCCTGGTGGACCCGGTCTTCGACTCGCCGCGGCTTCACTCCGGGCTCGAGGTGCTGCTCGCCGTCTACGGTTACGCCGCGCAGATTTACTGCGACTTCTCCGGCTACACCGACATCGCCATCGGCTCGGCGCTGCTGTTGGGTTACCGCTTCCCCGAGAACTTCAACGCGCCCTACCTGGCCGACAGCCCGCAGGACTTCTGGCGCCGCTGGCACATCTCGCTCTCGAGCTGGCTGCGCGACTACCTGTTCATTCCGTTGGGAGGCTCGCGGGGCTCGCGCGCGCGTACCCTCGCCAACCTGGCCATCACCATGGTGCTGGGAGGCCTCTGGCACGGCGCCGCCTGGACCTTCGTGCTCTGGGGCGCGCTGCACGGGGCCGGCCTGGCCGTTCACCGCCTCTGGACGGAGACGAGCCTCGCGTGGGTGAGGCGGCTGCGCGCTGGGCGGGCCTTCCGGCCCGTCGCCGTCTTCTGCACCTTCCACTTCGTCTGTCTGGGCTGGGTGCTGTTCCGGGCGCCGTCGGTCGACGCGGCCCGCGAGGTGTTCTCGGCCCTGACGGGGAACTGGACCGGGGGGACGCTCTTGTCTCCGGCGCTGGTCGTGGCGCTGGCCGCGGGCCTCTTCGGGCAGGCGGTGCCGCCGCGCGCGCTCGCCGCCGCGCGCGAACGCTTGGGGGGCCTGCCACTCGCGGCGCAAGGCCTGGCGCTCGCCGCCGCCATCCTGTTCATCGAGGCGCTCGGGCCGCAGGGCGTCGCTCCGTTCATCTACTTCCGGTTCTAGAGAGGCCGTCACCCGCTTGCCCGACGCCGGCGACATCGAAGGAGCGCTTTCCCGCCTCGCGGAAGGGGCGGCGAAGCCGACCCCGGCCGCCGCTCCAGAGCCCGGCATCGCCGGGGCGGTCCTCCAGTTCGCCTCGGCGGGCGAGGCCCTACCCGCGCGCAGGCTCTACCGGACACGCGAGGTGAGCGTGGTCCTCGGCGTCTTCGCCTCGGCGATGCTCGCGCTCGACTCGGAGGGGCTGGTGACCTGGGCGAACCGGATGGAAGTCGGCTCCGGGCAGAGCGCTTGGCTGGCGGCGCTCGTTCCGTGGGGTCGCGCCTGCGACGCCGTGCGACTCAGCACCCCGCGCGCGGCCCTCGTCGCCGGCGGAGACCGGCTGGCCCGGGCGTTGGGCGGAGGGGAGGACCCGCTCTTCGCGATGGGGTGGGGTTCGCGCGACGCCGTCCCCGCGCCCGCTTCACGACGCGACCTCCCCAGACCGGAGCCGCGGTTCCCCGGGTCGCGAGGGGCGCCGGTCGGACACGTCTCTGCGGGAGCCTCGGACGAATCGAATCTCGCCGCCGCCACCGCCGCGGACGCAGATGCCGATGTAATCGTCGCCACCGTTGCCGCCGCGGGGGGCAATGCGACCGTCACCCCCCCAGAGGCGGTCGCTGCTTCGGATGCCGATGCGGTCTCTGCCCGCACCCGCCCCAGCGCCGGCGCAGCGGAGAGTGCATCTGCCGCGAATGCCGCGGATGCCGCGAAAGCTGGCAGCGCCGCCGCGAACGCGCCGGTCGACGGCGCCGAACCCGCGGTGCGGCCAACGACGTTGCTCCTCGTCGGCGATTCCTTGCTCGCTGGCGGGCTGTCGGCGGCCATCACTCGCGCGCTGGCGAGAGACTTGCGGTTTCGCGTCGTGCCCGCGGTGCAGGCGGCGACCGGGCTGAGCCGGCCCGACGTCTTCGACTGGATGAAGGTGGTGACGCCCCTCATAGAGCGCGAGAAGCCCGCCTTCGTCGTCTGCTCGTTCGGCGCCAACGACACCCAGAGCATCCGCCAGGGGGACGAGCTGCTCGAGTTCGGCCAGGCCGACTGGCGCGCCGCCTACCGCGAGCGGGTGCTGTCGATGATGCGCGCGCTCTCGGCGAACGGCGCCCGCGTCCTCTGGCTGGGGCTGCCGCCGATGCGCGACCGCCGGTACTCTGAGCACGCGCGTGAGCTGGACCGCGTCTTCCTGACCAGCTCGCGGGCCGTCACGGGGGTCGAGTACCTCGAGCTGGGCATGCTGGTCTCGGGAACCGACGGCGACTTCGCCACCTTTGCGCAGACTCGCGACGGCCACTTCGTGAAGCTGCGCATGGACGACGGCGTGCACTACTCAGCCGCGGGTTCCGGGGCCATCGCCCGATGGGTGGTGGACTGGGTGTACGAACGGTACGCGCGCACCCGCGCGGCCCGGCGCTGAACCTTCCTGCCCGTTGCCAACCCGGACACGCTGGGTGATGGGAGGATGTTGACAGTGTCATATGACACTGTCATAGTTTCGTTT
>JAHFDQ010000629.1 GCA_023248915.1 Archangiaceae bacterium
AGAAGATGCCGGACGATGTCGCCGCCGTCGCGTGGATTCACCGAATCTCGACCAACTACTGCCTCAACGTGCTGCGCGATTCGGGGCGGAGAGCCAGTCCGGTGCACACCGTACCCGACCGCGGCAGCGACGAGTGGGAAGACGAGGTGACGGGGCGGCAGTGGACCGAGCGCCTGATGGAAACCGTCCCCGAAGAGGTCCGGGTGCCGGCCGAGCTTTACCACCAGCGCGGCCTGCCCCAGGCACAGATAGCCCAGGCGCTCGGGGTGTCGCGGCGCACCGTCCTGTACCGGCTGAGCGAGTTCGCCGAACGCGCCCGCCGGTTCGCGCTTCGCACGGACGCGAGCCCGGCCTGACGGGGGCGACGCTACTCGGGCAAGTCGTCGTCCGAGATGCCGTGCGCGCGCAATTTCTCCCAAAGCGTCTTTCGGGAAATACCGAGGAGCTCCGCGGCGCGGTCGCGGCGGCCCTCGGTCGCCCCGAGGGCGCGGAGCAGGTACTCGTGCTCGAAGGCGCGGACCGCGACGGCCAGTGGAGAGAGAGGGCCGCTGCCGGCCGGCGCAGCCGCGGCCTCTCCGGCGATTTCCGGGGGCAGATGGTCCAGGTCGATGTCGGCCCCCCGTGAGAACAGCACCGCCCGCTCGACCACGTTGCGCAGCTCGCGCACGTTGCCGGGGAACCCGTAGCCGGACAGCGCGGCCCAGGCTCTGGGCGAAACCGCCGGAGCCGTCGAGCCGTGCGGCGTGAAGTGCTGGATGAAGTGGCGCATGAGCACCGGTAGGTCTTCCCGCCGTTCGCGCAAGGAAGGCATCTGAAGGTCCAGCACGTTGAGCCGGTAGTAGAGGTCTTCCCGGAAGCGGCCCCGGGCGACCCGTTCTCTCAGGTTCTCGTGGGTGGCCGAGACGACCCTCACGTCGACTACCTCGGTCAGGTTGGTGCCCAGCGGCTCGAAGCTGCCTTCCTGCAGCACCCGGAGCAGCTTGGCCTGGCCGAGCAGCGGGATTTCGGCGACCTCGTCGAGCAGGAGCGTGCCGCCATGGGCCGCGGTGAATCGGCCGACCCGCCGTTTGACCGCGCCGGTGAAGGCGCCCCGCTCGTGCCCGAAGAGCTCGGCTTCGAGCAGGGTGTCCGGAAAGGCCGCGCAGTTCACGGCCACGAAGGGCTTGTCCCGCCTGCCGCTCTGCCGGTGCAGGGTGCGAGCCGCCAATTCCTTGCCGGTGCCGCTCTCGCCGGTAATGAGCACCGGCGCGTCGCTGGCCGCCATCATGGCGATGCGGTCGAGGACGCGGGCGATGAGGGGTGAGGCACCGAGCACCGCTTGATCCTCACCGGCGTTCTCACCCCGGGAAGGGCGGGCAGGCTCGTGTGCATGCGCCACCGCGCCCCACGCTCTCCCTGCTTGCGGCGAACGCACAACCCCCATGGTCAGTTGTCCCCTGGCGTGGCGCTGAGCTGAATCACGTAGGGCCGGCGATGTAGGTGTTGCAACGCGATTTCGGCGACCCGGCCGGAATTCTCCACTGTCGGATTCCCGATTCGTAACACGCCTGAACTCCTACGTTACCCGCCCCGACTTTCGGCCGAGGCAACCGTGCAGAACCGTTCACGACGCACATTCGGCGGTACGGGCACGGGGCTTGAGATGGTGGCTGCGGACTGTCCCGGCAATTGGCCGGAAAGGGGTGCCCCATGATTGCCTCACCTGCGACTGGGCAGCCGAGCGTTCGCCCAGTCAGTCTCTTCGGCGACGAGGAAGTCGATACGGAAGAGAACTTCATCTGGTTCGAATCGCCGAACTACGAGGACTCCGAAGCGCTGAAGCTGTTTGCCGATGCCGGGGACCCGATCGACGAAACCGAGCTGGGCGAAGGCGACTGAGGCCGCCCATGCACGTCCTGTCCTGGTCGGACGGAGTTGCCTGCGCGGTGGGAATGCGGCAGGCGGTGATGGCGCCTGAGCCCGAAACGGTGCTGGTGGCCGAGGACGACGACGAGCTGCGCGAGAGAATCGCGGCCGACCTGCGCAGCCAAGGGCTCCGGGTGGTCGAGGTCGAGGACGGGCTCGAGCTGGAAGACTACCTGACCGACTCGTTCGCCCCGGGCGCGCGCGTGGCCCGGCCCGACCTGGTCGTCTCGGAAGCGCGGATGCCGGGCGTCAGCGGCCTGACGGTGCTGCGCCACTTGCGCGAAGGGGCGTCCGCCCTGCCCTTCATCGTCCTGTCGCCGGAAGGCGATGCCGATTCGTTCGAGGAGGCCGAGACGTTAGGCGCCGAGTACGTGGTGGAGAAGCCGTTCGCGGTCGAAGACCTCCGCCTCGTGGTACTCGATACCGAAGTCGCTTCCAGGTAGCGCGAAGTGGCGAGGGCGCCCGCTACACGAAGTCGCGCGCCGGAAACAGCAGCACGTCCTCGATGGCGCGGGCCCCGGTGAGCAGCATCAGCACCCGGTCCAGCCCCACCGCGATGCCCGCCGACGGCGGCATGCGCGAAAGCGCGGCCAGAAAGGCCTCGTCGAGCGCGTAGGCGGGACGGCCGGCGGCTCGCCGCTCGGTCTGCTCGGCCTCGAGGCGCCGACGCTGCAGGGCGGCATCGGTCAGCTCGGAGAAGCCGTTGGCCAGCTCGATTCCCCCGGCGTACAGCTCGACCCGCTCGGCCACCCGCGGGTCGCCCGGCTTCAGCCGCGCCAACGACGCCATCGAGGCGGGGTACTCGCACAGGTAGGTCGGCCGCTCGTGCCCCAGCTTCGGCTCGACCTGCTGCAGGAAGAGCTGAAGAAGACGTCCTCGAAGCTGCGCGACCCGGGCGACAGCCGCGTCCCCCGGGCCTCTGCGGCCGCTCGCAGCGCCACGCCGTCCCGGTGCTGGAACAGGTCGATGCCGGTCTCCCGCCGCACCGCCTCGGCCACGGTGAGCCGCTCGTAGGGCACCCTCGAGAAGCGCCCCGCCGTTCCCGTGACGGCGAGCTCGGCCTCCGAGAGCAGCCGCTCGAGGTCGGTCATGATGGCGCGGTAATCAGCGCCGGGGCGGTAGAACTCCAGCAGCGTGAACTCGGGGTTGTGGTGCGCCGACGCCTCGCCGTTCCGGAACACCTTGCACACCTGGAAAAGGGGGCCGCTGCCGTCCGCCAAGAGCCGCTTCATCGCGTACTCGGGGCTGGTGTGCAGGTAGAGCGTCCGTGCCCGCCCCTGCCCCAGCTCGGGCACGAACGGAGTCTCGAAGGGGTTGATGTGCGGTTCCTGCCCGGGCGTGGGCACTAGGGCCGGGGTCTCGACCTCT
>JAHFDQ010000211.1 GCA_023248915.1 Archangiaceae bacterium
GCGGCCAGGGCGGCGGCGAGCGCCGAGGCGGCCGTCGGGGCCGAGAACGCCGCAGGGCCGGGGAAAGCGCCCACCGGGTTGGCGCCCGCCAGAGCCTGGGCGGCGGGGGCGGGGACGGCAAGGGGAAGGAGCGCCGCCGCAGGCGGGGGGGGCGGCATCACCACCTGGGGCGTCTTGCGGTCCTTCTTGCGCGGCTCGGGCTTGGTCTCGGCCTTCGGAGAGGGAGGAGGCGCCAGCGAAGCCGCCCACACCGGGTCGGCGCCCGGCAGGGGAGTGTCGTTGAGCGGCGGCACGGTGTCGGGGTTCCGGCGCTCGACCTCGATGTCCGGCCGGGCGTCCTTGTCCTTGCGGCGCTCGCGCTGGGCTTCCCGGTCCTCGGCCAGGCGGGCCAGCCGGTGAGCTTCGTCGGCCATCGCCTCGGCCTCGAACGCTTCGGCCTCGGCGCGCTCGAGCTCGGTGGCGTCGGCTTCCAGCTTCTCGAGGAAGGCGGCTTCCTCGGCCCGCGACTTGACGGCTGCCTCGTGGCGCACCGCCGCGGCCTCACGGTGGGACTTCCAGAAGGCGCCCGCCCACCCCCGAGTCTTCTGCGTCGCCGCGGCCACCGCGTGGAAGGCGTAGGTGCACAGCTTGAGGAACGCGAACTGGGTGCCGACGATGAGGGCGGCGACGCACAGGGCGCTGACCAGCACCACCGTGCCGACGACCGAGAACAGCCCGCACAGCAGGTGGGCCAATTCCCGGCCGACCAACCCGCCCGGGGCGTGGGCCCAGCCCGCGTCATTCTGGAACACGAGCTGCGCCAGCACCGAGCCCGAGAGCAAGAGCAGCACCCCGGCCACGGCTTGCGGCCACCGCCGGCGGCCGCGCGACCCGACGAAGACGATGACGGCCGCGTACAGGCCGGTCAGGGGCAGGACGTAGGCGCACAGCCCCAACAGGCCGCGCAGCCCCTCGGCGAGGGCATGGCCAACGGGGCCGATGAGGTTGTGGAAGCCGGGGCCGACGCGGTCGCGGGCGTCGAAAGTGGCGACCGACAAGAGCGAGAGCACCGAGGCGGCGAGCACCGCCACCCCCACCAGGGCCCGCTTGCCGGCGCCGCTGGTTTGCAGCTTCTGGTCTTTCAGCGCCCGCTTGCGCGAGGCGATCTCCTGGCGCGAAAGGACCGACTTCTCACCCCGGGGGCGTTTGGCCGCCATCGTTTTCTCCACCTCTGTGCCGGCCGTAGCAAGCTGTAGCCGGCTGTCTCGCGAGTGTAGGAGGGGGGGGGGTACGGTCAATTTTCCGACCGGCCGCAACGGGCGGTTCCGAAAGTGGCGCCGGCTGTATAAATGGCCCTCCGGCCGTATCGGGGTAGGGTAGCGTCGCCGTCGTCAAGGAGCCCCGCCGTCCATGGACGTCCGCTGCGAGCGGTGCAAGACCGAGTACGAGTTCGACGACGCCCGGATTACCGAGGCCGGCGTCACGGTCAAGTGCACCACCTGCAGCCACGTCTTCAAGGTGAAGAAGAAGGCGTTGGTTTTCACGGTGCCGGCGAAGCCCGAGGAGGCGCCGTTGGACGCGGGCGCGGTGGCGGCTCCGCAGGCCGCGGCGCCGCAGCGCGAGTGGAAGGTGCGGCAGGCGAGCGGCAACGTCTTCAGCTTCAAAGAGCTGACCACGCTGCAGAAGTGGATTGTCGAGCGAAAAGTCAGCCGCGACGACGAGATCAGCCTCACCGGCGAGAGCTGGAAGCGGCTGGGCAACATCGCCGAATTGGCCAGCTTCTTCCAGGTGGTGGACGAGGCGACCAAGGGCAACCAGCTCGCCGCGATGCAGGCCCAGGCGCCGATGACGCTGGGCGCTCCTGCCTACGCGCCGCCCGCGGGCTACGCCCCTCCGGGCCCGGTTCCCGAAGCTCCGCGGCCGATGCCGATGCAGCAGCCGTACGCGCCGCAGGGAGTGCCCGCCTACGCCCCCCAGGTGTACGGGCAGCCGCAGCCGGGGGCGCCGCAGGCCTACGCGCCCCCGCCGGGCGCCTACCCCACGCCAGGGGCCGGCCCGCCGCCCGCCTACTTGCAGCCCCCGCCTTCCGGTCCGTACCTGCAGCCGATGGCCCCACAGGCTCAGGCCTACGCCGCTCCCGGCTCGCCCGTCGGCTACGCCGCGCCCGCGGCCCCGCAGGCCCCGGTGGGATATGTCCCGGCGCCCGAATCGCACCCGGCGCCTGCCGCGGCTGCCGCGCCCGCGCCCAAGCCCCGGCGGCAGGTCGAAGCGGAAGACGACGAGCTCGAGGCCGCGGCGTTCAACCGGGGGAAGGGCGGCAACACCAAGCGGGTGGTGGTGCTGGCGGTGCTGGCGGCGCTCGGCGGTGGCGGGTACGTGGCCTACACCTCGTACTGGCTGCCCGAGCAGCAGCGGCTCGCCGACGAGAAGGCGCGGCTCGAGCGCGAGCGCCTGGAAAAAGAGAAGGTCGAGGCCGAGGCGGCGGCCAAGGCGCAGGTTCTGGCGGACGCGGCGGCCAAGGCCAAGGCCGAGGCGCTGGCGAAGAAAGAGGCCGAAGAGCGGGCGGCGAGAGAGGCTTCGGCTGACGCGGGAGCCGCCGATGCGGGCCTGGCGAAAGCCGAACCGAAGAAGGACTTCAACTACTACATGGGGTTGGGCGACAAGCTGCGCGAGCGCGAGAAGGCCGAGCAGGCGCTCGATGCCTACGGCAAAGCGGTCGACCTGAAGCCTGAGCGCGCCGAACCGGTGGCGGGCAAGGGGCTGGCGCTGCTCGACATGGGCCAGGCGCCCCAGGCCGAGGCGGCGTTCGAAGAGGCGCTGAAGCTGAACGGCCGGTATGGCGTGGCCCTGATGGGGCTGGCCGAGGCGTTGAGGGCCCAGAACAAGAAGGACCAGGCCATCAAGGCCTACGAGAAGTATCTTGAAGAGTTACCCAACGGCGCCGAGGCCAACGTGGCGAAGACGGCGATCGAGCGCCTGAAGGAATGACGGGAGACCCGGCACGTGCCCGATAACGACAAGCCCTCGAGCCTCGAAGACGAGTACTTCGCGCTCGAGGAGATCGAAAAGAAGCGGAGGCTGGCGGCGAAGCAGGCCGATGAGCTGGCCCAGCGCCAGAAGGCCGAGCTGAAGAAGCTGCACTACCTGAAGTGCCCCAAGTGCGGCATGGACTTGCACACCCTGAAGAAGGGCGCGGTCGAAATCGACACCTGCTTCAACTGCCGGGGGCTGTGGCTCGACGCGGGAGAGCTCGAGCAACTGATGAAGCAGGGTTCCGAGCACAGCGGCAGCGTGATGAAGGCGGTCCTGAACATCTTCGGCAAGAAGCCCTGAGCGCCCGCGAGTGAGTACCCTCGCTCTCGAAGACGTGCGCCACGTGGCCGAGCTGGCCCGGCTGTCGCTTTCGCCCGACGAGGAAGCGCGCACCCAGGGGCAGCTCTCGGCCGTCCTCGACGCGGTCGAGGCGTTGAGGCAATTGCCGACGGACGGGGTCGAGCCCACGTCCCACGCGGTGAGCGCGGCCACGCCGCTGCGCGAGGACACGGTCCAGCCCTCGCTCGACGCCGGTCGGGCGCTGGCCAATGCGCCGGCGCGCGGAGACACCCACTTCGCGGTGCCGAAGGTGCTGGAGTAGCGATGTCGCTCGTCGACTGCTCCATGCTCGAGCTGGCCGGAAGGCTCGAGCGCAAAGAGGCCAGCTCGGTCGAGGCGACGCGGGCGTGCCTTTCGCGCATCGACGCGGTGGACGGCCGCGTGAGGGCCTTCTTGAAGGTGGACGCCGCGGGAGCGCTGGCCGCGGCCGAAGCGTCCGACCGGCGCCGCGCCGCGGGCAAGCCCGCCGGCCCGCTCGACGGCGTGCCGGTGGGGCTGAAAGACTTGTTCATCACCGAGGGGCTCGAGACGACAGCCGGGTCGAAAATTCTCGAGGGCTTCGTGCCCCCGTACGACGGCACGCCGGTGCGGCTGTTGAAGGAAGCCGGCCTGCCGATTCTGGGAAAACTCAACCTCGACGAGTTCGCGATGGGTTCGTCGACCGAGTCGAGCGGCTTCCACCCCACCCACAACCCGTGGGACCTGGCCCGGTCGCCGGGCGGCTCGTCGGGCGGCTCGGCGGCGGCGGTGGCGGCGCGCGAAGCGTTTGGAGCCTTGGGCACCGACACCGGCGGCTCGATTCGCCAGCCTGCGGCCTTCACCAACCTGGTGGGGGTGAAGCCCACCTACGGCCGGGTGTCGCGCTACGGCGTCATCGCCTTCGCCAGCTCGCTCGACCAGGTGGGGCCGCTGACGCGCACCGTGGCCGACGCCGCGGCGCTGTTGCAGGTGCTCGCGGTGCATGATGCCAAGGACTCGACCTCGGCCGTCCAGCCGGCGTCGGACTACCGCGCCGGGCTCGAGGGCGGCGTCGCGGGAATGACGCTGGGCCTGCCGCGCGAATACTTCGCCGACGGCATGGACTCCGAGGTCGAGGCGGCGGTGCGAGCGGCGGCCCGCGCCTACGAGAAGCTGGGCGCGAAGGTGGTCGAGGTGTCCTTGCCCCACACCCGGTACGCGCTGGCCACCTACTACCTCATCGCGCCGGCCGAGGCGTCGGCGAACCTGGCCCGGTACGACGGCGTGCGCTACGGCCTTCGGGCGGAAGGGGTGAAGGGGCTGGGCGACCTCTACGTCCGCACCCGCACCCAGGGCTTCGGGGCCGAGGTGAAGCGGCGAATCCTCCTCGGCACCTACGCGCTCTCGGCCGGGTACTACGACGCCTACTACCTGAAGGCCCAGAAGGTCCGCACCCTCATCCGGCGGGACTTCGAGGCGGCCTTCAAAGAGGTGGACGTGATGGTCTCGCCCACTTCCCCGGTGCCGGCCTTCCGCCTGGGCGAGAAGACGGGCGACCCGCTGTCGATGTACCTGATGGACGTCTTCACCTTGCCGTGCAACTTGGCCGGGCTTCCGGGCCTGTCGCTGCCCTGCGGCTTCACCCGCGCCGGGTTGCCCATCGGGTTGCAGCTCTTGGGCCGTCCGTTCGACGAGGCGCGGCTGTTTCAAGTCGCCCGGGCGTTCGAGCGCGAGCACGACTTCTCGTCGAGAAAGCCGGGGCTCTAGGTGGAGTCTTCCGACTTTCAGGCGGTCATCGGGTTGGAGGTGCACGCGCAGTTGCTCACCCGCTCGAAAATCTTCTGCGGCTGCTCGACCGAGTTCGGCGCGCCGGCCAACCACCACACCTGCCCGGTGTGTCTGGGCCTGCCGGGAGTGCTGCCGGTGTTGAACCGGCAGGTGGTCGAGCTGGCGGTGCGCACCGGGCTGGCGCTCGGCTGCCAGGTGCGGCCGCGCTCGGTCTGGTCGAGGAAGAACTACTTCTACCCGGACCTGCCGAAGGGCTACCAGATCACCCAGTTCGACCTGCCGCTCTGCGAGCACGGCAGGCTGGAGTTCGACGTGGGCGGCCAAATGCGCCTCGTGCGCATCCGCCGCATCCACATGGAAGAGGACGCCGGAAAAACCGTGCACGACGCGGCCGAGGGCGAGTCCTGGGTGGACCTGAACCGGGCCGGGGTGCCGCTGATCGAGATCGTGAGCGAGCCCGATCTCGCCAGCTCGGAAGAGGCGGCCGAGTACCTTAAGGCGCTGCGCGACGTGCTGGTGTGCCTGGGGGTGAATGACGGCAACCTGGAAGAGGGCTCTTTCCGCTGCGACGCCAACGTCTCGGTGCGCCACCGCGAGGCGACCGAGCTGGGCACCCGCGTCGAGCTGAAGAACCTGAACTCTTTCCGCTTCGTGCGGCAGGCCGTCGACTTCGAGGTGGCGCGGCAGGTGGACGTCATCCTCGGCGGCGGCCGGGTGGTGCAGGAGACCCGCCTGTACGACTCGGTGAAGAACGAGACGAGGCCGATGCGCTCGAAGGAAGAGGCGCACGACTACCGCTACTTCCCCGAGCCCGACCTGCCGCCTCTGACGCTGGACGACGCCTTCGTCGAACAGGCGCGAAAGGCCCTGCCCGAGCTGCCCCGCGCCCGGCACGCCCGCTTCGTCAGCCAGTACGGGCTGCCTGCGGCCGACGCGAAGTTCCTGGTCGCGGACCGGGCCCTGGCGGACTACTACGAGGCCGCGGCCGCGAAGGCCCCCGACGCGCGCAAGCTGGCCAGTTGGATGCAGGGCGAGTTCGCGAGGCTGCTGAAGGAACAAGGGGGAACCGTCTCGAACCTGAAAGTGGCGCCGGCGCAGTTGGCCGCGCTGCTCTCGGCGGTGGACCGGGGCGAGGTGTCGGGCAGCGCCGCCAAGGAAGTGCTGGGGGAAATGTTCCGCACCGGCGAAGAGCCCGCGGCCCTCATCGCCAGGAAAGGGCTCGCCCAGGTCAGCGACGCCGGGGCGCTGGAAGCGGCGGTGGACGAGGTGCTGGCGAAGAACACCGGCGAGGCGGAGAAGTACCGGGCGGGCAAGAAGCAGATCCTCGGCTTCTTCGTCGGCCAGGTGATGAAGGCGCTGAAGGGCAAGGGAAACCCGGCGCTGATCAACGAGCTGGTCCGGAAGAAGCTGGGCGGGTAGGCGGGCGCCTCAGTTCCGCCCTCGAGGCATCAGCCCCTGTCACGCGACTTGGATTGCCTCTGCCTCCACCGAAGGTAGGTGGGCCTTCCAGCTCTACGATGAGATTCACGTCGCTGTCTGCCTCTGCTTCGTCTCTGGCGAACGAGCCAAAGAGAGCAAGCGAGATCACGCCGCGGCGGGCGCGCTCGAAGTTCGAGTGCGCGGCGCCGTAGTACTTGCTCTTCCTTGACTCCTCTAAGACCATTCCCCCGGGCCTTGGCATCAGACCGTTCGGCCATCGCATGCGCACGCGTCGCTAGGCTGCAGCGAACGCTTGGGAGGAGTGGTCCGTGACGAAGCCAGCGCGCAAGAACCCGGCGAAGGCAGGGAACAAGAACCTCTCGGGGCGGCGAAGGCAGTCGTTCGTGGTCGCGCGGTCGGTGACGCCCCCCTTTGACGCCGAGATCGCGGCGCTCGCTCTCGACCTCGGGAAGATGATCGAGGCTGCGCGGCGGCAGGTTGCAGTCGCGGCGAACGCCGCGCTCACGATGCTCTACTGGCAGCTCGGTCGTCGCGTCCGCACGGAAGTCCTCGAGGGGCGCCGCGCCGAGTATGGCGAGCAGATTGTCGCCGCAGTGGGGCGACAATTAGAGGACCGTCATGGGCGCGGCTTCGGGGAAAAGAACCTTCGGCGGATGGTTCAGTTCGCTGCGGTGTTTCCAGATCCCGAGATTGTCGCCGCACTGCGGCGACGCTTGGGCTGGGCTCACTTCAAGCAGCTCAGCCTATTGAAGGACCCGCTCAAGCGCGAGTTCTACGCCGAGATGTGTCGCATCGACGGCTGGTCCACGCGCGAGCTGGCCCAGAAGATCGACGGGATGCTCTATGAGCGCACTGCCCTCTCGAGGAAGCCCGAAGAGCTGATTCGGCGAGAGCTCGCAGCGCTACGCGAGAAAGGCGCGGTCACCCCCGCGTTGGTCTTTCGCGATCCCTACATGCTCGACTTCCTCGAGCTCGCGGACACGTACAGCGAGAAGGACCTCGAGTCGGCGATCCTGCGCGAGATCGAACGCTTCCTTCTAGAGCTGGGCGACGGCTTCACCTTCGTCGAGCGGCAGAAGCGCATCGTGCTCGACAGCGACGATTACTACGTGGACCTCTTGTTCTTCCACCGTCGGCTTCGAAGACTTGTAGCCATCGAACTCAAGATCGGAGACTTCAAGCCGGCGGACTCCGGCCAGATGGAACTCTATCTGCGCTGGCTCGATCGACACGAGCGCCAGCCTTCCGAAGAGGCCCCGCTCGGCATCATTCTCTGTGCCGGCAAGAAGCGGGAAACCGTCGAGTATCTCGATCTCGATGCGCGCGGAATCCACGTCGCTGAGTACCTGACTGATCTCCCACCGCGCGAAGTCCTGGAGGAGCGGCTGCATCGCGCGATCGAAGCAGCACGCAACCGCCTCGTGATTGGCTCGGACGTCAACTCGGTGGCCACGATGCCGACTCCGCACATGAACACTGGCCACGCGCGCGGTAGGCGCAAGCTGTGATCGCCGCCCTCTCACACATCATCGCCACTCGCCCTGAGAAGCCTGCTGTCGAAGACACGGGGCGTGAGGCCTCATCAGGGACGCGAAGGGGTCGGCCTCGGAAGGCGGCAGCGGTCAACTCGGCGTGACTCGAGGGCGGAGCTGAAATGTTTGTTCACGAACCGCCACCTGGCTCACGCCAATCGGCACCGACATCGCTCGTGGTTCAGAGCGTTGTTCGTCCCAAGAGGGTGGCGTTTCTCTTCGATAAGGCGAAGGCGACCTTCACGTTCATCGCGTCGCAAGACGTGCTGACCTACCCTGGCGACGAGCGCATCACCGACCTCGACTTGATGGTGCTCCTCGACGGTGAGCTGGTAATTGGTGAGGTCAAGTCGAATGCTCGGGGCTTCGACGCCGCATCCGTGGCAGCCATGGTGAAGGTGGCCAAGGTGATGCTTCCCGACACGGTGATCTTTGCCGCGGAAGCAGATGGTGCAACTTGGCCGACCGAGGTGGCGGTGCTTCTCGACAACGCAACAACGGAACTTACGGCTCTGCGGGTGACTGTTCGCCGCGAGCTACTTCGGTGGCTCCCATAGAACGAGCGCTTGGAACTCGCGCGGACCTGTTGCCCTTCTACGCCGCGCGGCGCCCGATAGGGATGAGCACTGAGAACGGCACCCTCGGTCCGACCACGTTGGGGTGGAAATTCCGAACGCGCGCCCCCGCTGCCACCTCACGTCTTCGGAACGCTCGGCGCTGCTCCTGATCCACGAACTTCAGCGGCTTCGAGCAGCGTTGAGACCCATTATCCACCGCATCTCGTGCGCAAGCATATATAGAGATATGCTAAGGCATATGCGGACGACTCTCGACCTCCCTGACCCGCTGTTTCGCCAGGCCAAGAAGCTTGCGCGCGCGCGCAAGATCCCGTTTCGCGCCCTGGTCGCCGAGGCGCTGCGCAGAGTCATCAAGGAAGAGGCGCCGCGCCGCGGCTTCAAGCTGGCCGAACGTTCCCGAGGCTCAGGTGGCCTCGTGAACGGCCTGAGTTGGACCGACTGGGACCGGATTCGCGACCTGGTCTACGAGGGCCACGGCGGATGATCGCCTTCGACACGAACATCCTCGTTTACGCACACCGGTCGGACTCGCCGTTCCACGCGCGCGCCGCCGAGCTCGTTCGCGCGGCGGCCGAGGGGGTCGATCCCTGGGCGCTGTTGTGGCCGTGCTTGCACGAGTTCGTCGGCATCGTGACCCACCCGCGCATCTTCAAGCACCCGACGGTCATCGCCGACGCCCTGGCGCAGGTCGAGGCGTGGCTGGCGTCTCCGACAGTCGTCCCTCTCGTCGAAGTCGA
>JAHFDQ010000212.1 GCA_023248915.1 Archangiaceae bacterium
ACCAGTACCGCGCCCGGCTCGAAGAGAAGGGGCTGGTCGACTCGGGTGTGAACCCCGAGTTGGGGCTGGTCGAAATCATCGAGCTGCCCAGCCACCCCTACTTCCTCGGCTGCCAGGCCCACTCCGAGTTCAAGTCGAAGCCCTTCGCCCCCCACCCGCTCTTCGCCGGCTTCATTCACGCGGCGGTGCTGCACCGCGACGCCCGATGATTCAGCTCGCGGGCCACTCCGTCGGCGCCGGGCAGCCGCTCTTCGTCATCGCCGGCCCCGACATCGTCGAGTCGGAAGCGATGGTGCTGTCCCACGCCCGGGCGGTGCGCGAGGCCTGCGAGCGCCTGGGCGTGCCCTACGCCTTCAAGTGCAGCTTCGACAAGGCGAACCGCACCAGCGGCCGAGCCTTTCGCGGCCCCGGCGTCGAGGAAGGGCTGCGCGTGCTTGCGAAGGTGAAGCGCGAGGTGGGCGTGCCGCTGCTCACCGACGTTCACGACGTGGCCCAGGTGGGGCCGGCCGCGGAAGTCGCCGACATCCTCCAGGTGCCCGCCTTCCTGTGCCGGCAGACCGACCTCATTCAAGCGGTGGCCCGGACGGGGCGCGGGGTCAACCTGAAAAAGGGCCAGTTCGTCGCCCCCAAGGACATGGTCCACGCCGCCCAGAAGGCCTTCGACGCCGGGAACAAGAACGTCCTGGTCACCGAGCGGGGCGCCGCGTTCGGCTACAACAACCTGGTGGTGGACATGCGGTCGTTCGCGCTCATGCGCGACGCGGGGCTGGCCGTCTGCTTCGACGCCACCCATTCGGTGCAGCTGCCCTCGGCGGGAGACGCGGAAACCACCGGCGAGCGCCGCTTCGTGGCGCTCTTGTCCCGCGCCGCGGCCGCCGCCGGCATCGACGCCCTGTTCACCGAGGTGCACGAAGCCCCGGACCTCGCCCTGTGCGACGGCCCGTGCTCGTTGACCTTCCCCGAGTTCGAACGCACGGTGGCCGACGTCCTCGCCGTGCGCCACGCCCTCGACGCGGGAGGACGGCAGTGACGGCGCACGCTGGCCACAAGAAGCCCGGGGCCGACGAGCTGCGCGCCCGGGCCGCCGCCGTCAGCGTGCTCATCTTCGACGTCGACGGCGTGCTCACCGACGGGGGCCTGTACTACGGACCCGAGGGCGAGGCCCTGAAGCGCTTCGACGTGAAGGACGGCCACGCCCTCGTGCTCGCTCGGTTGGCAGGGGTGCGAACGGCCATTCTCACGGCGCGGACGTCGAACATCGTCGAAGTCCGCGGCAAAGAGCTAGGGTTGGCCGCCGTGCACCAGGGCAAGCGCGACAAGGGAACCGGCCTGACCGACCTGCTCGGCGAGCTGGGCGTCGAAGCCCGCGCCTGCGCGTATATGGGAGACGACCTGAACGACCTCGAGCCGATGGCGCGGGTGGGGTTGGCCGCCTGTCCGTCCGACGCTGCCTCCGAGGTTCGCCAGCAGGCGCAGTTCGTTTCCAGCCGTCCGGGCGGGCATGGGGCGGCCCGCGAGCTCGTCGAACTCGTCCTGAAGTCTCAGAATCGCTGGACTGATTCGTCGAAAATGGTGAAAACGGGAAATGGATGAGGTAGTCGAGGCCCGACACCGCGAGAGAGAGCTATGGACCCCCTTTATACGACGCACGACATCAGCCGAATGCTGCAGGTAGACCCGTCCACGGTGAGCAAGTGGATCGACCGCGGCATCTTGGTCGCGTTCCGCACGCCGGGCCGACACCGGCGCGTTCGTTCCAGTGACCTGCGAACTTTCCTGCTGGCCCACCAGATGCCGGTGCCAGAAGAGCTGGGCAGCGGCCAGGTGAAGCTGGTGGTGGTCGACGACGAGAAGCCGGTGCTCGACAGCATCAAGCGGGCGTTCAAGCCGTACGCGACCGGGGTCGAGGTGACGACCACCAGCAGCGGCGTCGAGGCGCTCTTGATGGTTTCCGAGAATCGGCCCCACGGGCTGCTCATCGACCTCAACATGCCCGACCTCGACGGGCTCGAGGTGGTGCGCCGCATTCGCGCCCGGAAGCAGCTCGAGGGGGTGCGGCTCATCACCATGACCGCGCGCCACTCGGCCGAGATGGTCGAGCAGTCGCTGAAGGCCGGCGCGATCGCCTGCCTGGCGAAGCCGGTGGACGTCCAGCAGGTGCTCGAGCTCTTCAAGATTCCGCTGGCGATGGCCGCGCGGAAGTAGCCGGCCGCTTCAGCCGCCCGCGGGTGGCGTGAAGCCGAGGGTGGGCAGGTCCTTCGCGGCGAAGGGGTGTTCCGGCGAGTCGGCCAGGCGCGCCTTCCAGCCGGCCACCTCTGCGAGCAGCGTCTCCAAGTCTACGCCGTGGCCCTGGCCGACGAAGGCGCGCAGCTTGGGCTCGGCCTCGGCCAGCAGCTTGACCGCGCCGACCGGCTCTTCCCGGCCCAGCTTGACGAAGGCGGCCGCCACCTGGATGAGCCCCTGCAAGAGCAGGCGGGCGTCGCCCGCTTCGGCCAGCCAGCCGATTTCCCAGGCTTCGTGCGCCTCGTAGAAGGCGTGGCCGTTGAACAACGCCACGCCCCGGGCCAGGTGCTCGTCGAACTCGGAGTTCATCCTCGGGAATGTAAACGCTAGACTGCCCGAATGCTGAATCGCAGCCGGGTGGGCGAGCTGTTGCTCAAGGCGAAGGTCATCGACGAGTTCCAGTTGAGGTCGGCCATGGCCCGGCACGACCAGTGGGGCGGGCTCTTGAGCGCCACGGTGTCCGAGATGGGCTTTGCCTCCGAGGAGAGCGTCTACTCGGCGCTGGCCAAGGCGTTGCGGCTCGAACTGGTGCGCCCGAAAGAGCTGGCCTGCGACGACAAGGCGCTGGCCAAGCTCGACTCGACCTTCGCCGACCAGCACATGGTGTTCCCGGTGGCGTTGAAGGACAGCGGCAAGACGCTCATCCTGGCGATGGCCGACCCCACCGATGTCGAGACCGTGGACGAGGCGGGCAGGCGCAGCCGCGCGCGGGTGACGCTGGTGGTCGCCAGCCACAGCGAGATTCGGCAGGCCATCTCGCGGCACTACTACGGCCACGGGCCGGCCGGGGCGGCTGCCCCGACCGACGACCCGGGGGTGACGCTCCCACCGAGCGACGACGAAGAGTTCAAGGTCACCGACATGAGCGGCAACACGCTCATCAAGCGCGTCGCCGACATCAAAGACCCGAAGGCCGCGACCCGGAACGCCCAGCCGCCGGCCCCCGCCTCGCCGGCACCTCAGGCTCCACAGGCTCAGGCAGCGAAGTCCGCACCGACCAAGGCGCCCCGCCCCGCGCCGGCGCCCGCGCGGCTGTCGCCCGCGGCCGAGAGCGCCGCGGCCATGCTCGACGAGATGTTCGCCGACCTGCCCGAGTACCGGTTCACCGAGGAAGAGCTGAGGCGCATCGAAGCGGTGCGGGCGAACCAGGACAAGAGCGCCCGGCTGGTTCAGGCGTTGAGCGAGCTGCTGACCGAAAAGGGCCTGTTGTCCTAGTCCGTGGAACGGCCTTGGCTTACGCCTTCGGCGGCTCGGACCACATGATGAGGTCGCCGCGCTTCAGGTACTCGCCTTCCGAGAAGGCGCCGTAGATGTCGTCGAGCACGGCGTCGAAGTCGGGGTAGCGCTGCTCTTTCCGGTCCTGGGTCATCTTGTCGAAGATGGGGTCGAGCTTCGACGGAACTTCCTTGTTCACTTCGGACGGCAGCGCCGAGCGCCGGCCCGGAATCTGCCCGGTGGTCATCTCGTACAAGAGAATTCCAAGCCCGTACACGTCGGCCGCCACGCCCACGTCCTTGGCGCGGGCCAACAGCTCGGGGGACATGTAGCCCATGCCTCCGGTGCCGACGAACACCTGCGGCATGCCCTTGCTCTGGTCGACCTCGATGACGCGTGCCAGGCCGAAGTCGCCCACCTTCGCGTTGCCGTGGGCGTCAAACAGCACGTTCTCGGGCTTGAGGTTGTGGTGGGTGAGCCCCAGCGCGTGCGCCGCCCGAAGCGCGTAGGCCAACTGCAGGAAGTAGCGAATCGCCAGCGGAATCGAGATGCCCTTGCCGGCGCCCTGGTCGAGCTTCTCGCGCAACGAAGACTTCAGCAGTTCCATCACGAAGTACGGGCGCGCCACGTCGGTGTTCTGGTCGAGCACCGCGACCACGCCGGGGTGCCGCACCTGCGCCTGGGCGCACAATTCCTTCTTCAGGCGCTTGATGACTTCGCCGCGCTGGAGAAACGAGAAGTAGCCGAAGATGTCCTTCAGCTCTTTCACCGAGATGTCGAGGCCGAGCGCGTTGTGCCGGCCCTTGAACACGGTGCCGAGCGGCCCCGAGCCGATCGGGTCGAACTTCACGTACCGCAGGTCGATGTCGGTGCCCTTGGCCGAGGTCGCGCCCTGGGGAATGGGGGCCGGGGTCGGGGCGGCGGGCGCGGCCGGCGGAGAAGCGGCCGGAGCCTCGATGCGCGGAGAGGTGTGCCCCGACGGGGTGACCTGGGGAATCTGCGGGACCATGGGCTCGTCGCCGGCCGCGGGAGCGCTCTTGCGGGAACCGCGCGGGGGAGGCGGGGGGTGCGGAGGCGGGGCCATCGGGGTCTCACTCTGTTCGAGGACGATGTCTTGGGTGACTTGGGGCGGCATGGGGGCGACTTCGGGCACCGGCGGGGCCGGTGCTGGGCCCGACTGGGTGTCGTCCCCGGGGACGAGCTGCTCGGCGAAGAAGTCGCCGACTTCGCCAGAGAATTTGTCGCGGGCGTCGCCCTCGACCACGCGCTCGCCCTGGTCGGTGACCTTGAGCTGGGCCTCGCGGTCCATCGCGATGTAGTGGAACTTCCTGAGGAAGAAGAAGTAGCTGTCGAAGTCGAGCGAGACCGAGGGCTCGAGCGCCACCTTGACGTCGGCCAGCTTATTCGAGCGCCCGAGCCGGCCGTTCTCCTTCAGGTTCTTCAGGATGAGGAGCGCCTCTTCGCTGATCGTGTCGCGGGTGATGGCCTGCGGAGTCATGGGGCGCAACTTAGCCGCCGCGCGGGGCGCCGTCATCAGCCAAGAACGAGCCTCGGACGATCAGGCCGTGCCGATGCGCAACAGCCGCTTCACCGTCGAGAGCACCTCGGTGAACCTCACCGGCTTGCGCAGGAAGACGTCGACGCCCAAATCCTTCGCGCGGCGCTCGGCGTCGGCGCCTCCAGCGCTGATGGCCACCACCGGAATGGCCTTCAGGGTCTCATCGCTGCGCAGGCGTTCGATCAACGCGAAGCCGTCCATCACCGGCATGTACAGGTCGGTGAGGATCAGGCTGAACCGCGCCGCCAGCAACTGGGTGAGGGCGTTGTGCCCGTCGGCCGCGAAGCACACCTCGAACGGCACCTTGCCGCCGAGCTCTCCCGAGGCGAGCTTCTTCAGCACGTAGCTGTACATCTCGACGATGTGCGGGTTGTCCTCGACGATGAGGACGCGGTAGCCGTCCGGGTTGAGCGCCGGAGAGGCCGAAGGCTGCTGGGGTGTCTCTCCGGGGGTCGCCATCACGAAGGGCTCTGAAATCGCTGAGCTTTTCTCGCGTTGACACCAGTATAGGTTCGAGGGTTTTCGTTGACAACGAAGCAGCGCACGCCTACGAAGCCGCCGCCATGGCCGTGCTCCTTTTCTCTGCGGAACAACAGCAGAAATTCGACAGCGGCCTGGTGGAGATCCTCTCGCACTACCCGGCCGACCGGAAGAGCGCGGCGATGCTGCCGGCGTTGCGGCTGCTGCAATCGCTGAAGGGCTGGCTGCCGCCGGCAGGGCTCGAGCAGGTCGCCGAGCGGCTCGGCACCACCCGCGAGAAGGCCTACGAAGTCGCCACCTTCTACGTGATGTTCTTCACCCGGCAGCCGGGCAAGTACGTGCTCGACGTGTGCACCAACCTGTCGTGCTCGCTGCGGGGCGCCGAGAAGGTGCTGGCGGCGCTCGAGCAGAAGCTGGGGCTGAAAGCGGGCAGCGCCAACGACAGGTTCACCTTGCGCGAGACCGAGTGCCTGGCCTCGTGCGGCACCGGCCCCTGCTTGCAGGTCAACGAAGACCACCACGAGTCGCTCACCCCCGCGAAGCTCGACGCGCTCGTGGCGACTTTCACGTGAACGCTTCCCCGCCCTGGAGCGGCCGATGATCGAAGTGGAAAAGGTCATCACCAAGAACTGGGGCAGGCCCGGGTCGAACACCCTCGACGGCTACCGGTCGACGGGCGGGTACCGAGCGCTCGAGAAGGCGCTGGCGCAGGCGCCGGCCCAGGTGACAGAAGAGGTGAAGAGGTCGAACCTGCGCGGCCGCGGCGGCGCCGGCTTCCCCACCGGCATGAAGTGGGGCTTCGTGCCGAAGGACAACCCGAAGCCGGTCTACCTGGCGGTCAACGCCGACGAGTCCGAACCGGGCACTTTCAAAGACCGGTACATCCTCGAGAATGATCCTCACCTGTTGCTCGAAGGCATCGCCATCACCTGCTACGCGCTCAACTGCCACCAGGCGTACATCTACTCGCGCGGCGAATTCAAAGGGCCGTCGGCCACGCTCGACCGGGCCATCGCCGAGGCCTACGCCGCCGGCATCTTCGGCAAGCAATTGATGGGCAAGCCCTTCGCCCTCGACGTCTACCAGGTGAGGGGCGCGGGCGCGTACATCTGCGGCGAAGAGACCGCGCTGCTCGAGTCGCTCGAGGGCAAGAAGGGCTGGCCGCGGCTGAAGCCCCCGTTCCCGGCGGTGGTGGGCCTGTTCGGCGCGCCGACGGTGGTGAACAACGTCGAGACGCTGGCCAACGTGCCCGCCATTCTCGACCGGGGGGCCGCATGGTACGCGGGCCTGGGCACCGAGAAGTCGGGCGGCACCCGGCTCATCTGCCTTTCCGGCAGCGTTAACCGGCCCGGCGTCTACGAGTGCTCGATGAAGACGACGCTGAAAGAGCTCATCTTCGAACCGACGCTCGGGGGCGGCATGCCCCCCGGGCGGCAGGTGAAGGCGGTCATCCCCGGCGGCTCTTCGGCGCCGGTGCTGTCGGCCGACGAGCTCGACGTGGCGATGGAGTTCGAGGCCCTGAAGGCGAAGAACACCATGGCCGGCTCGGGCGGCGTCATCGTGATGGACGACGCCACCTGCCTGGTGCGCTCGCTGTGGCGGGTGGCCCGCTTCTACGCCGAAGAGTCCTGCGGCCAGTGCACCCCCTGCCGCGAAGGCACCCCCTGGCAGACGCGCATCTTGCGCAAGATAGAAGAGGGGCGAGGCGAGGCGGGCGACTTGGAACTGCTGTTGCACGTCGCCTCGACCATCGCGCCGTTTCCTCCCATCGGCCTCGGCAACACCATCTGCGCGCTGGGTGACGCGGCGGCGTTGCCGGTGCACTCGTTCGTCTCGAAGTTCAAGCTCGAGTTCCAGTCCCACATCGCCCAGCGCAAGTGCCCGTTCGGCGACGCGCCGTGGGGGCACTTCGGGGGCTTCGCATGAGCGCCGAGGCGCTGCTGTTCTACGTGTTCGCGCTGTGCACGGTGGTGTCGGCGGGGGCGGTGGTGCTCGCCCGCGGCCCGATGACGTCGGCGATGTCGCTGGTGGCGACGTTCTTCTTCCTGGCCGGCGTCTACGCGCTGCTCTGGGCGCACACCATCGCGGTCTTGCAGGTGCTGGTCTACGCCGGCGCCATCATGGTGCTGTTCCTGTTCGTCATCATGCTGTTGTCGATGACCGAACCGGAACCTGCGATGAAGCTCAACGTCGCGCGGGTGGTGGGCGCGCTCTCGGCCGTCGGGCTGGGCGCTGCGCTCATCGCCTCGTTCTGGAAGCTGCCCACCCAGCCGATGGGCTGGGCCGAAGACTCTGCCCGAGCGGCCGCCTTCGGCACCCTGAAGACGGTGGGAGAAATCATCTACACCCGCTACCTGTTGCCCTTCGAGTCGGTGTCGCTGTTGCTGCTCGCGGCCATCGTCGGAGCGGTGGTGGTGGCCAAGCCGCGCATCTAGAGGCCCGCATGCTCCCGGTACCGCTGCCGCACACGCTCGCGCTCGCCGCCGTCCTCTTCTGCCTGGGCATGGTGGGGGTGATGGTCCGCCGGAACGCCCTGGTCGTCTTCATGTGCGTCGAGCTGATGCTGAACGCGGCCAACCTCACCTTCCTGGCGTTCGCCCAGGCGCACGGCGACACCACCGGGCACGTCTCGGCCTTCTTCGTCATCGCGGTGGCGGCGGCCGAGGCGTCGGTGGGGTTGGCCATCGTCATCGCCGTCTTCCGCAGCCGCGGCACGGTGAACCTGGAAGAACTCAAGACGATGAAGCACTGACGGCCGGAGCCTCCTGCCATGAATGCCCTCGTGCAGCCCTTCCTGACCTCGCCCTTTGACACCGAGGTGGTCGCCCGCTCGCTGTGGCTCATCATCGCGCTGCCGCTCTTCGGCGCCGCGGTGTGCGGGCTGTTCGGCCGGGCCCTGGGCCGGGCCAACACCAACCTGGTGGCGAACGCGACGGTGCTGGGCAGCTTCCTGTTGTCGCTGGTAGTGCTCTGGTCGCTGAACTCGCTCGAGACGATGACGCGCAACCCCTTCTCGCTCGAGCCGGTGCGGTACGCGCTGGGCCACGACTACGGGACCTGGTTCGCCGTCGGCTCGTTCCGAGTGGGGTTCGGCCTCATGGCCGACCACCTTTCGGGGTCGATGTTGCTCGTCATCACCGGCGTCGGCTTCCTCATCCACCTGTACTCGACCAGCTACATGGCGCACGACGACGGGTACTGGCGCTTCTTCGCGTACCTGAACCTGTTCATCGCGATGATGCTGACTCTGGTGCTGGCCGACAGCCTGGTGCTGATGTTCGTCGGCTGGGAAGGGGTGGGGCTGTGCAGCTACCTGCTCATCGGCTTCTGGTACACCGACGCCGCCAAGGCCTTCGCCGGGCGCAAGGCCTTCGTGGTCAACCGCATCGGCGACTTCGGCTTCCTGGTGGGCATGTTCCTCCTGGTGATGTGGGTGGGCGCCTTCAACCTGCAGGCGGGCAAGTCGAACTTCGCGGCCCACCTGGTGCAGGGCGGCCCCCAGGCCACCGCCGACCGCTGGCGCACCGGGCTGACCGAAGCGGGGCCGCTCTACTTCGGCGGGCTCGAGCAGACCGCGCGGGCCATCGCCCCCGACTCGCGGGCGCCCAAGCCGGCCGACGCGGTGTCCCTCAAGACGCCCATCTCGGCCGGGCCGCTGGCCGGGTACACCTTCGGCCAGGTGCTGACCGCGGTGATGCTGCTGTTCATGCTCGGGGCCGCGGGCAAGAGCGCGCAGTTGCCCCTGTACGTGTGGCTGCCCGACGCCATGGCCGGCCCGACTCCGGTCTCGGCGCTCATCCACGCCGCCACCATGGTGACCGCCG
>JAHFDQ010000213.1 GCA_023248915.1 Archangiaceae bacterium
CGTCAGTGGAGGAGGAGGCCCTGACGGAGGCGGCGGCCTCGACGCCGGCGAGACCAGCAGCGACGGCGGCAGCGGTTCCGCCGGACTCGACGCCGGTGTCGAGTCGTCGGACGCGGGCGCTCCCGGCGCCGAACCCGGGCCGGACGCCCGCAATCGATCGCCGCTCGGCTGGTCGTGCGGCTGCTCAGAGGTCGGGCCTCCTGCGGCGCTTGCCGCGCTCGGTATCGCCTGGGCCCTTCGGCGGCGCCGGCGGCGTGGTCAGGCCGTTTCTGGCGGCGCTCTCGGGAACACCGTGGGCCGATGAGGAGCCCCCAATGACGGCCGGCGCGCCCACCGTACGGCGCTTCTTCCTCGAAGGCCCGTTGGCCCCGGTGTTTGCAGTGACGCTGATCTTCGGAGCCTCGCCCGCGCTCGGCGCAATCGCGGTTGCCGCGGTCGCCAACGCGAGCAACGGCAGCGGTTATGGCGCCCCGGCAGTGTCGTCCCTTTCCTATTCGCTCTCCGTTCCCGCTGGCACGGACCGGGTCCTCATCGTGTCCGTCGGACTTGCAAACAGCCCCCCTTGCGCGGCCGTTCCGACTGTGAGCGGCATCACGTACGTCGGGCTCGCCCTCAGCCAGATCACCACGATTGTCGGCACACCGATCTGCCCCGACGAAACGACGCGGTCCGACCAATGGTGGCTCGTCGCTCCCGCGGCTGGAACGCACGACGTCATCGTCACACTTTCGGGAAACGTGCAGAGCATTCACAGCGGGGCGCTCGCCTTAACGGGAGTGGACCAGACGCTTCCGGTGCGGAACTTCGCCGCTGCGAGCGGCAGAGCTGCCTCTTCGACGGTCACCGTCGCGTCGGCCACCGGAGATCTCGTCGTCAACACCGTAGGTCAGGGTTACGGGGTCGCGTCCGTGGGAGGAGGACAGACGCAGCAGTTCCTCAATAACGTCGACACCGGGAACCCTCTGAACAACTCGGCGGCGGCGACCGCGCCGGGGGCCGCCGGCACCGTCACCACCACCTGGACTTTCGGGGGGCCTGACGAATGGCAGACGATCTCCACTTCGCTGGTGCCGTCCGGCACGCTGCCGCCTCTCCGGCTCGTCTGGACCACCGGGACCTTCAGCGTCGATTCTGGCGCGTCCGCTCAGTCCGTCGAGTTCGCGAGGAACCCTTCGGTGGGCGACCGCATGCTCGTCCTGGCGTGGGGATGGGACCAGGCCGGGGCGACCATCCCCGCGCTCGCCGCCTCCGACACGGCGGGGAACACCTATGCGGTGGACGCTGAAGTCGTTCAGCCGACTGACCACGCGTCGGCGGCTATCCTCTCGGCCCCCATCACGGCGACCGGCGCGAACTTCAAGGTGACGGTCACCTCAGCCGCGCCAACCGCGAACATCGAGGCGGTCGCGCTGGAATATTCGGGCCTGGGAATGCCGGACCGGACCGGAACCAACAGCGGCTCGAGCGGTTCGCCGACAGTCTCGACCTCCGGTGCCACCACTACGCCTGACGAGCTCGTCGCTTCGGCGATTAACATCGTCCAACCGGCCAGCACCAACTTCCAGTCGATTGTCCCGACGACCGGCTTCACCTCGAGGGCATCCGAATGGAACAGCAGCTCGACCGAGCAGGCGGGCGATGGTTCGGACCGGATAGTCACCACGACCGGCGTGAAGTCCAACACCTGGACGACTGACCCCGCAACCTTCCTGTGGATAGCGGCGATCGCGACCTACGTCGTGACCCCGCCCCCCGTGGCGACGAAGCTGGCGTTCTCGGTGCAACCCACGAGCGCGGGCGCGGGAAGCGCGATTTCTCCGGCGGTGCAGGTGGCGGTGCAGGACGCGATCGGCACCACCGTTTCGATTTCCACCGCCAGCGTCACACTGGCGATTGGCACCAACCCCGGGGGAGGCGCGCTCGGCGGCGCCGCCACGACGAACGCGATCGCGGGCATTGCCACGTTCTCCAATCTGTCCATCGACGAAGCGGGGGCGGGCTACACGCTGGTGGCCTCCTCCGGCGCCCTCACCGGCGCCACCAGCGCCGCCTTCGACATCTCCCCTGGCGCGGCCCCGGACGCCGGCCCCTCGAGTGATGCGGGCGGCGACGCCGGCGGCGGCCCGTTCGATGGAGGAGGCGGCGGCGACGCCGGGGGCGCGGACGGGGGCGGAGTCGTGGACGGCGGAGGCGATGGCGGGGGCGGCGCTCTCGATGGCGGCGACACCCGCGGCGACGGCGGCAGCGATCCCGTCGGACGCAGGCGTCGGGCGAGCGGACGCCGGACCGGACGTCGGCAGACGATCGGCGCTCGGCTGGTCGTGTGGCTGCTCGGAGGTCGGGACTCCGGCGGCGCTTGCTGCGCTTGGTATCGCCTGGGCCCTTCGCCGGCGCCGGCGGCCTACCCCCTGCTCGAAAGGCGAGGCCTTGATGGCGAGGCGGTGGCAAGTCCTGCGAGTCACGACCCGGGTCTGACCCTTGCCCAGAACGCGCTCACCGCCGCGCCGACGGCGGCGCCCAGGCAGATGCTCCCGGCGCTGGAAAATGCCGCCAGCGGCGCGACCGCGGCGAGCCCGGTCTCGGGCCAGGCGCGCGGCCCGAAGGCCCCGAAGATCGCGAAGCACACGGCGGCCGGCACGAGCGACGCCGCGAGCGCGAGAACCCCGGACATGTCTGGAGGCCGCAGGGCGTGCGCCGCGAGCGACACGGCGAGGGACAGCACGCCCAGGTGCACCACCCAGTCGGCATGGCCGCGAGTCAGGCTGAAGCTGGGCAGGCCGTGCCACGCGGCGAAGGCGGCGCCCGCCAGCACGAAGATTCCGAGGCCCAGCCCCACGGCAAGGAGCTTCCGGCGACCGCGCGCGCCGACGCCGCCCAGCGCTCCGATGAACGCGAGCCCGAGGATTCCGCGGAGGGGCGAGCGCGCTTCCGGGACACGCGGAGGCACCGACACGGCCGCCACCGGACCGTCGACGATGGGCTCGATGGCTGGCGCCCAGCGGGTTGGCGAGGGCACGCCCAACACGGTGGCTGCCGTCGCCGCCACCGAAGTCATTGGCTGGCGCGCCAATTCGCCGGCCGGCGCGTTCGCTTTGTGAAAGCCGGCGCCCGAGGCGACGAGCCACGCGGCGCAGGCGTCGGGCTCGTCGCCACCATGTCCTCCGTCGGCGAGGTGGCCGTGGTCCGTCATCACCATCACCGGTTGCGCCGGCCAGCCCCACGCCTCGACGAGCCTGGCGAGGTTGGCGTCGAGCTGGCGGACGGCGGCCAAGGTTTCGTCCGAGCCGGCGCCGAAGTCGTGACTGGCGGAATCCACTTCCGTCCAGTGCACGAGGGCGAACCGCGCCCCGGCCGACTCTGCGATGGACGGCTCGAGTGACGCGTTCTCCTCGGCGCGAATCCACCGCGTGAAGTGCCCGGGGAACAGCCTGGGCCACCACGACACGCCGTCCGAGAGGGCGACCGCCGTGCCGCCGTTCTCCGCCACGCGCGAAGCGACGGACGCGAGACCCGTCGGGCGGATCTTCCGGTTGGTGCGGATGCCCGACTCGCGGGGGGCGACTCCGGTGAGGGCCGCGACGTACTGCGGTGCGGAGAACGTCGGCCGGCCCGCTTCGAGTTCAACGAAAGTTCCGGTCTCGTGCTGCGCGAGGAGGGCGAGGGTGCGCATCGAGCGCGCCGCGTCCAACCGCACGCCGTCGAGCACCACCAAGAGCAGTCGCCGCGAGGGGCTTCCCGGCCGGGGCCCCGGCGCGCGGTTGTCGACCAGCGGCGCGTCGAGGTTGAGATCGACCGGCGCGCGCACCGCCGCGTAGAGGAGGGTCGCCCCGAGGCCCAGGCAGAGCCCGATGAACCACCCGGTCCTCACCACGGGGCAGGCGCCGCCCCGATCGTCAGCCAGCTGGCCCACCACGGCGTAGCCGAGCAGCGGGCCGTTCTTGCCGTTGCGGATCTCATGGTCTGGGAACTACTCCGCCGGGCTGGGGTACTGCTCTTCGACCTCGCGGGCGATCACCTCTAAGTCCTTGTCGAGGTGCGGCATCTCGAGCAGCAGCATCTCGGGCTCGAAGGTGAACTCTGCCGTGGAAGGCGCGAGCATCGACTGAATGGCCGAGTCACCCTGCTTGCCGGCGTAGGCGGCGAACACCACCCGCCCGCGCTCGAAGTGCAGGTGGCCTTCCTGAACGCCGTTGCGCACCGACAGGCGCCCCGACTTGCGCCCCTGGGCCAACAGCTTCACGAGCTCGACCGGGGCCAGCTCGTCGAAGCTGCCCTGCACGTTGCGCCCTGGGCCTCCCTGCGCGATGCGTTCGGCGTAGAGCGCGAACAGCGTCTTCGCCGCCTCGTCCGGGTCGAGCGGCATCGGAATCACCGTGGTGACGGTCGCCTGGACCAGGCGCTCGCGCGTGGGCGCGTCGGCGGGGTCACCGATGATCGCGATCGGCAGCCCGGCGCTCTCGGGCCGCGAGCGGACGAACTGCGTCAGGGCGACGAGATCATTCGCGCCGAAGCGCAGGCCCAGCGCCACCACCTCGGCGTCACCGGCCAGCACAGCGTCCACCACTCCGTCCAGCTTGCTCACGGTGTGCACCACCAGCCCCAGCCGGGACAGGGCCTCGATCATGTCAGTGCGCACCGCTTCGTCGGGGTCGGCCACCAGCACGTTGCGGCCGTCGGCGGTGATGCGCTGGCGCAACAGCTCACCGCTGTGCAGCCGGCCCAAGAGGTCGACCACCACGGGATCATAGAGTTTGCCCGCTTCCTGAGCGAGGTGGTCGAGCGCTTCGGCTTTGCCCAGCATGCGCCCCAGGGCGTTGCCCGGGTTCTTGGTCAGGTCGAGGTAGCTGTCCACCGCCGCGAGAATTCGCGCCCCAGGGGCGATTTCCTCGGCCTTGGCGCCCTGGGGAATGCCCGAACCGTCGTAGGCCTCGTACAGCTGCGCCAGCATCGCGTTGACCGCGCCGGGCAGGTGCACCGTCTCGAACACCTTGATGGGCGCGCGCAGGAACTTCTTCGCTTCGGCCTTCCAGTCGGGGTTGATGGCGTTGTTGGCGAGGGTGTAGTGCCGGTCGCTGCGCTTGCCCAGGTCGTGCAGGTAGGACGCGATCGAGACGTTGGTCACCTCGCGCGGCTGCAGCCCCATGCGGCGCGCGACGGTGGCGGCGTTGCGCGCCAGTTGGGACGAGTGGCCGCGAAGTTCCTTCCTCTGAAGCTCGAGCAGGCCGACGAGAATGTTCAGAGTCTCGACGAAGTCGTTCTCGCCGATCGACCCGCGCGCCAGGCCCAGCGCCTCGCGCAGCGAGGTGGACTGGTTGAAGCTGGCCGACGTGCCCAACCCCGGCCGCGAGGCGCGGTTGCGCGGGTCGGTCTCGAACTGCAGCCCCTGAGCGGCCGCGCGCCGCGAGTCCGAGCCCGGCGGTTCGTGCGAACCCGACCCCGGTGTCGCCTCCGGGCGCAAGGCCGCTCCCGGCGCCGAGTCGTGCGAGCTGAAGGCGGTCTTGTCGCCGTAGTAGTGCTTTCGGATGCCCGCGAGAATCGCCGCGCGCAGGCCGATGTAGGCGTGCACCTCGTTCATCTCGGTGACGAGGGCGATCTCCTTCACCAGCGCCCGGTTCTGCGGCGTATTCATCACGATTGACAGGCTCTTCGTTTCCTTGTCGTAGGCGATGGGCAGGAAGACCTGCGCCTCGGCCATGCGCACCGGCACCTTGTCGAGCACCGTCTGGTCGATGCTGACCTTCGACAGCTTCTCGGTCGAGACGAAGCGTGTCTGCAGCTCGTTCGCGAGGAAGCGCAGCAGCGTCGTTTCCTGAATGAGGCCGATCTCGACCAGGCTGTCCCCGAGCAGGTGCCCGGTGAGCCGCTGCTGCTGGAGCGCCTGCTCCACGGCGTCGGCCGTGATCAGCCCGGCTTCGACCAGGCGTTCGCCGAGGTTTCCGCTCATCCGGAGGCGATGCTAGGCGCGCGGGCCGGGCCGGTCCAGGTTTCCCGGAAGCCTTAGGGGCTGTCCGGCCCCGGGTCAGTCCCCGACGGGCCGGCGATGGCGGAGAACGGCTTGAACGCGAGCCCTTCGGGCAGCCCTGGGTCGCGCGGCTTGGCCGGTTCGGCGGGGGCGGCCGTCTTCTCGGCGGCCTCGGGCGGTGGCCGGGACGGGGCGGTGGCGGGCGCCGCGGACTTTTGCCCCCTTCGCCGCTCGGGGTGGCGGTCGCGGTGGGGCCGGCGCGGTCGGCCTTCCAGCGGCCCACGGTCGCGCGAGGTCGGGGTCGGCGCCTTCCAGAGGTGGCGTTCCCACGGCTGGTCGGCGCTGGTCCAGCGCTCGTTCGGGTCGCGGGCCATCTGCTCGAGCCAGGAGTGCACCCGCGAGTCCATCAGGTCGACCAGGTGGACGAGCAGGGCCTCGAGCGTCGAAGGCAGCTTCGGCGACCCGTGCTCGAGGGCTCCGTGGTGCGCGAGGACGAGGTGGGTGAGGTGGTGCTCGAGCAGCGCGGGGAAGCCAGGAATGCGCGAGGCCTTTTCGTGAATGAGCTGCGCGCCGATGACCAGGTGGCCGACCAGCCGCCCCTCGTCGGTGTAGGAGATTTCCGACCCGGACTCGAGCTCGCGCACCTTGCCGATGTCGTGGAGCATCGCGCCGGCGAGCAGCAGGTCCCGGTCGGCCATCGGGTAGTGGTCGGCGATGCGGTTCGCCAGGCGCATCGCGGACAACAGGTGCTCGGCCAGGCCGCCCCGGTAGGCGTGGTGGACGGCCTTGGCCGCCGCGGCGCGGGGCAGCTCGCGCGAGACCGCCGCGTCGTCCAGCACCGCGAGCAGCAACTGCCGCACGTGCGCGTCGTGCACCCGGTCGCACAGCTCGCGAATCTGCGCCACGGCCGCGGCGCCCTCGCGGGGCCCGTCGCTGGGCCTTGGGCCTTCCGCCCGTGGCCCGTCCGACCGCGCCGCCTCGGCGCGCAACAGGTCGGGCGATGGGGTGAACTCGGCGGGGTCGATGGGTTCGGGGTCGAGCCGTTCGAGCTGCTCGATGACGAGCTGCGGCTTGCCGTGGAAGGAGACGACGTGGCCCGCCACCAGCAGATAGTCGCCCGCGGCGAAGCCGGCGTCCGCCTTGTCGGCCTCTTCGAATACCCGGGCGTCCACCTCGCCGGTCTTGTCGATCAGCACCAGGGTGAGGAAGGGCTTGCCGTTCCGGCTGACCGCCTTCTGCTTCCGCGAGACGCGGAAGACGGTATTCACTTTGTCCTTGTCGCGTAGGGCGCTGGCGTACACCTTGCGCACCATCTCGACGCGCTCGGGAACGGGTTCGGGGGGAGTTGAATTCGGGGTCTGTTCGTCAGTCGTGTCCAAGGCGCGCGGCACACTAGCACCTCGCCGGTTTTGGGTAGGATGGAACCATGACGATTCTCCACGCACTGTCGCTCGTCGTATTGATGGCCGACGACCCGGAAAAAGGCTGGAAGGAAGCGGCTCAGGAAGACGGCATTACCGTGTACCGCCGCGAGCGCGCCGGGACGAGCATCGCCGAGCTGAAGGCGGTGGGGCTCATCGACGGCCCGCCCATCGAGGTCTGGAAGACGGTTCGCGACTACGCCAACTACGCCAAGACGATGGCCTACACCGAGGAAGCCAAGGTGCTCTCGTCCGAGGGCGGCGACAAGGTGATCGTCTTCTACAGCGTCGTCAACGCGCCGCTGGTCGACCGCCGCGACTACTGCATCAGGCTGGTTGACGAGACAGACTGGAAGAGCCCCAACCCGACGCTGCTGGTCACCTGGAAGGCGGCCGAGAAGTGCGTGCCCGAGAAAGACGGCCTGGTGCGGGTGAAGTACAACGACGGCTACTGGAAGCTCGAGCCGCGTGAGAACGGCACGAAGACGATGGCCACCTACTACCTGTTCACCGATCCGGGCGGGTCGATTCCGAACTGGATCGCGAACAAGGCCAACGGCACCGCCGTCCCGAACGTCTTCGCCAAGATTCGGAAGACGGTGTCCGAGAAACAGGCCGGGAAGGCCGGCGCGAAGTAGGGCGCCGTCAGGCGGCTGGGGGCTTGGGGGCCGGCACGGCTGCCGGAGCGGGCTTCGCCGGCGCGGGAGGCGGCGGCTTGGGCTTCTCGTGCTCTTCCAGGTGGAAGTCGGAGATCTTCCCCAGCTTCTTCAGGTGCTCGAGCGAGCACTGCAGTGCGTCTTCGGGCGTGTCCGCCTTGACCTTGATGACCAGCGGCACCGGCCAGGGCTTGAACGGTTCGGCCGTCTTCACCTTGCCGGGCACGGGTTCGGGGTACACCTCGACGGCCCAGTTGTCGGTCAGGTCGTGGGTGAGGCGGACCAGGTGTTTCCGGCCTTCGACGATGGCATGGGCCATGAGCGTGGAGTCCCTCTAGTACGGCTTGGTCTTCTTGAACGCGGCGTTCGTCACGCGGAACAAGAGCGTGGTCAACACCACCGCGACCAGGCCCCCGATGATGTACTGGCCGTGCACCAGCAGGTACAGGGCGATGGAACCGAGCACGACGCCGATGGCTATCCACGCGGACTGAGACCCGCCCCACACCTGGTCGCCCTGGCGCCGGGCCCGGGCGAGAATGGGGAATGAGTCGGCGCGCCGCCACTTGCTCGTGCCCTCTTCGAGCAGCTCGTCGTCCGGGCCGACCAGGCCTGACAGCCACGCCTGCTCGACCGCGCCGAAGCTCTCGTACGTGAGCTCGCCTTCCTTCGTGCGCACCGTCCACTTCATCGCCGGCGAACCTACGCCAACTCGGCGCCGATTTGCTCGGCGATTCTGAGCCCGTCGATGGCCGACGACACGATGCCGCCCGCGTGGCCGCAGCCTTCGCCCGCCGGGTACAGGCCGGGCAGCGACACCGATTGCAGTTGCGCCGAGCGGGGAATCCGCAGGGCGGCGCTCGTCCGGCTCTCGACGGCGATCAGCGTCCCGGCGTCCGAGACGAAGCCCCGCATCTTCCGGCCGAACGCCGCCAGCGCCGACTTCAGCGCCGCGTTGACCCACGGTGGCAAGAGCCGGTTCAGGTCTGCGCCCGCAAGGCCCGGGCGGTAGCTCGACTTGCCCGGCGCGCGGCCGGGCCTGCCCGCCAGGTAGTCGGGGATGGACTGGGCCGGCGCCACGAAGCCGCCGCCTCCCAAGAGGAAGGCCTGCGCTTCCCAGTGGCGCTGGAACGCGAGGCCTCCGAGCGGGCCGGTGAAGCCTTCCCGGGCGAAGTCTTCCGGGCTGAGCGCCACCACCAGCCCGGCGTTGGCGAACTCGGCGTTCCGGTGCGAGTTGCTCATGCCGTTCGTCACCAGGTGGCCGGGTTCGGTCGGCGTCGGCACCACCAGGCCGCCCGGGCACATGCAGAACGAGTAGACG